>JADFRH010000004.1 GCA_022561415.1 Planctomycetota bacterium | reverse complement strand
TCATCACGGCATCGGCGGGGCCGCCACCGGCAACATTTGGGTGACGGCGTCCTTGGCCGGCTGCACGCTGATCATGATGGTGTTCAACGGGTTTCGTTATAACGGGTTGAACTACGTCAAGCACTTCTTCCAAGGCCCGCCGCTTATCGCCCCGATGATCGCGGTGTTGGAAGTGATCGGCGTCGTGGCGAAGTGTTTTGCCCTGACGGTTCGTTTGTTCGCCAACATGGTCGCGGGGCACGTGCTGCTCGCCGTGCTGCTGAGCTTTATCGGTTTGACCTACACGGCTTTCGGGGCCTGGCCCGCGACCGGCATCGGGATCACCGTGGTGATTACCTGCGTGCTGTTCAATCTACTGGAGCTGTTTGTGGCCTTCCTGCAGGCGTTTATCTTTACGTTTCTGACGACGCTGTTCATCGGACAGTCCGTCGTGATTCATCACGACGATCATGCGGAAGGCGCATACGACGTCGCCGGAGCCCACTAGCTTTCGGCGCGGGGGAGAGAGACGAACCACGAGATCGCTGGAGCGAGAATCCTTTCTCGCTCCTTGGTCGGTGCCGAGAAAGGATTCTCGGCACAGCACATAACGGAAAGAGACGAGCACGAGACTGATTATAAATCGCCATGCCCGGACAGCGGTGGGGCACTCGGGTCGTAAGGCGTGACTGCGATGGCGATGGAAATACCCCGCCGGCTCCCACCGGGCGGAACGACGAAAGGTTAGAACGAGATGAACAAGAAAGTAACCAAGGCATTGCTTGTGATGATGGGCGTGGGCCTGTTTCTCATGCTTGCGGCACCGGCCTCTGCGCAGCCGAGTCACGACGGTAACGAGGTGGCTCAGTCCTCCATGTTTCCCGGAAAAACGGCGGCCAACCTCGGTGGCGCGATCGGTGCCGGCCTGGCCGTTATGGGCGGCGCTGCGGGCATCGGCCGGATCGGCGGAAGCGCGGTTGAATCGATCGCCCGTCAGCCGGAGGCGGCAGGCAACATCAGCACGGCGATGATCATTACCGCGGCCATGATCGAAGGCGCGACGCTGTTCGCGGTGCTCGGCGGCTTCCTGGCGGCGATCGCGACGTAGTAACGCAGGCGGCGGCTCGTCGCGTTCAACGAGTTCGCCCTCACGAGGCAGTGTACGCAGCGCACCGCGCCACGTACTCGAGGCAGCGAGATCCATGAGACGTAACGGAATCCAAAGGACCGTCGCGACTGCGGCGATGTTGGTGATGGTCGGCGCGGCCCGCGCGCTGGGCTCGGAAGGCGGCGACAGCCCGTCGCTGTTCACTGGCGATCTGGGCAACATCTTCTGGAGCCTGCTCACTTTCTTCATGGTGCTTGTCGTCCTGGGCAAGTTCGCATGGAAGCCGATGCTCGGCGCCTTGCAGAGTCGCGAGGACTTCATCCGCTCGTCGCTGGAGCAGGCCAAAGCGGATCGCGAGGCGGCGGAAGGCCGTCTCAAAGAATACGAAGCCAAACTCACGGCCGCTCGGCAAGAGGCCACCGAGATCGTCGAAGAGGGTCGCCGCGATGCGGAGACCGTCAAGCACAAGATCGAAGACGACGCCAAGGCGTCCGCGGCGGCCATGCTCGATCGCGCCAAGCGCGAAATCAGCATCGCCACCGACACGGCTGTCAAAGAGCTGTACGACGTAACCGGAAAACTCGCGACCGACATGGCCTCACGCATCATCAGCAAGGAGATCAACGCGCAGGATCACGAGCGCTTGATCGCCGAATCGATCCGCGAACTCAGTACGGCCGGCGGAAACGGAAAGAGCGAGGCGTAGCCGATGCGGGGGGTTACAGACGAACAGCTCACGCTCGCAAAGGTCTATGCCGGCGCGATGATCCAACTGGCCGAGTCTCAGGGCGAGACGGAGGTGCTGGCCAAAGAGCTGGACGACTTTGCGGCATGTGTCAATGACAATGCCGAGTTGGAGTCGTTCCTGGCGAGCCCGACCATCGACCGCGACACGCGACAGGTCGCCATCGAAAAGCTGTTTCGCGGCAAATACAGCGACCTGTTCGTCAACGCTTTGCAGGTTCTTAACGGTAAGGGTCGGTCGGGTTTGGTGCGGGCGGTGGCCGAGGCCTATTCGCTGGCACGTGAGGAGCGCCTTGGGCGAATGCGGGTTTTCGTGCGATCGGCGACGCCGCTGACCGAAGAGCTGCGCATCGGCCTGAAGGGCGCGGCCCGAAGTTACACGGGCAAGGAGGCCGAGCTGCTCGAGGAGGTTGACGCATCGCTTATCGGCGGGCTCATCGTACAAATCGGCGATGAGCAGTTTGACGGCAGCGTTCGCACGCGATTGTCACGGATGGGCTCGGCACTGCGAGAATGTGCATCGCGCGAGGTGTTCGGCGACCGGGTTCACGTGGAGGGCGCGCCGGTTTAAGAAACGCCGGAACGCAAGAACGCCAAAACGTCGAAACAACTGATAACTGATAACTCTTCAAAGCTGGATGATCACGACATGAAGTTCAAAGTTGACGAGATTTCGTCCGTCATCACCGAAGAAATCCGAAAGTATCGCACCGAGATGGACGTGGCCGAGGTCGGCAAGGTGCTCGAGGTCGGCGACGGCATCGCGCGGGTGTACGGCCTGTCCAACGCCATGGCCGACGAACAGCTCGAGTTCGCCAACGGCGCGATCGGGCAGGTGTTCAACCTGGAAGAAAACTCGGTCGGTGTCGTCGTGCTCGGTGATTACCTGGGCATCAAAGAGGGCGATGAGGTTCGCCGGACCGGGCAACTGCTCAGTGTGCCCTGCGGCGAAAAGCTCGTCGGACGCGTGGTTGATCCGCTCGGTCGTCCGCTGGACGGGCTGGGCGTGGTGGAATCGGCCGTCAGGCGCCCGCTCGAGTTCAAGGCCCCGGGCATTGCCGAGCGACAGCCGGTCACCGAGCCGCTTCAAACGGGGCTCAAGGCGATCGACAGCATGATCCCGGTCGGTCGCGGACAGCGCGAGTTGATCATCGGCGACCGAAAGACGGGCAAGACGGCCATCGCGCTCGATGCCATTATCAACCAGAAGGGCGGCGACGTCATTTGCGTGTACGTCGCGGTCGGGCAGAAGGAATCGACCGTCGCCGGCGTGATCGAAAAACTGCGCGAGCACGGGGCCATGGACTACACCATCGTGGTGCTGGCCGGGGCATCAGACCCGGCACCGCTTCAGTACATCGCGCCCTACGCCGGGGCTGCCATGGCCGAGTACTTCATGTACACCGAGGGTCGGGCCACGCTGTGCGTCTATGACGATTTGACCAAGCAGGCCCACGCCTATCGACAGCTCTCCCTGCTTCTGCGCCGCCCGCCCGGTCGCGAAGCGTATCCGGGCGACGTCTTTTACCTTCACTCGCGTCTTCTGGAGCGAAGCTGCAAGATGCGCGATGAGTACGGCGTCGTGACGAAGGACACGCCGTCGGACTCGCGCGATCGCACCGCGATCAAGAAGCATCCCGAGGGTCTCAAGGCGCCCAAGGAACATCGTCCCGACGGCGAGGACGGACTGTTCAACCGTCCAGACGGTCTCGAGCGGGCCGAGGCATGGCTGGCGACTCTGCCCGACAAGGACAACCACCGCGTGCATCGGTTCCCGGATAGCGGGGGCTCGATGACGGCCTTGCCGATTATCGAAACGCTCGAGGGCGAGGTCGCGGCCTACATCCCCACCAACGTGATCTCGATCACCGATGGTCAGATCTACCTCGAGCCCGACCTGTTCTTTGCCGGTGTGCGACCGGCCGTCAACGTCGGCATCAGTGTTTCGCGAGTCGGCGGTAACGCCCAGCGAAAGGCAATGAAGAAAATCGCGGGCTCACTACGATTGGACCTCGCTTCGTTCCGCGAGCTGGAAGCGTTTTCTCAGCTCGGAACGGACCTGGACACGGCCACGCAGAAGCAACTCGATCGCGGAGCGCGCATGGTGGAGCTGCTCAAGCAGCCGCAATACTCTCCGCTCAGCCTGCCGCAGCAGGTGGTCAGCATTTTCGCCGGAACGAAGGGCTACCTCGACGATCTACCGATCAACAAGGTTCTGGAGTTCGAAAAGGCGCTGCACAAACACGTTCAGGACGAGTTTCCGGAGATTCTCGAAGAGATCGAGAGTACGGGGCAACTCTCGGACGAGACATCGGAAAAGCTCGGGAAAGTCATTACGGACTACAAAGTGCAGTTCACGAGCTAGGGCGGCAATCCCCAAAGGTAGCTAGAGAGAATGGCCAACAAACGCATTCTGGTAAGACGTCGGAAGTCGGTTCGCAACATCCGCAAGATCACGCGGACGATGCAACTGATCGCCACGGCGCGCTTTCAGGCCGCTTTCAAACGGGCGATCGCGTCCAAACCGTATACGGAGAAACTCGCGGAGTTGGTGAGCAGCCTGTCGTCCGGATCCGAGAGCATCGATCATCCACTGCTCGAGCCCCGCGAAGAGGCGAATACATCCGTGCTGCTCGTGATCTCCAGCAACCGCGGCCTGTGCGGCGGCTACAACACCAACGTGCTTCGGACCGCGTTGAGACGACTTGACGAACTAGCCAAGGAAGGAGCGGACACCGAGGTCCACATGATCGGCCGCAAGGGTGCCGGCTACTTCAAGTTCCTCGGCCGGCCCGTCGCCCGTGAGACCCTCGACATCAGCGATAAGCCGCAGTTCGCCGACATCGAGCCGATGGCCGATGCGCTCATGGAGCGTTTCGTCAAGGGCGAGATCGCCTCGGTGCAGGTGGCTTACATGAGATTCATCTCCGCCGGCAAGCAGGTAGCCACGGTGATGCCGCTGCTGCCTCTGACTCCGGAGGATGGCGAAGACGAAACGTCGCAAGCGGCCGGACCTCGGGTGGAATTCGAATACTCGCCCGAGCCCATGGCTTTGCTTGACGAGCTGTTGCCCGCCACCGTGCGGGTGCGGCTGTTCCAGTGTTTTATCGAGGCGACCGTCAGCGAGCAGATCGCGCGAATGGTCGCCATGAAGGCCGCGACCGACGCGGCCGACGACATGATCACGGCCCTCACGCGGAAGTACAACCGCGCACGGCAAACCCAAATTACGATGGAGCTCCTCGACATCATCGGCGGCGTAAACGCGCTGGCGTAGACGATGAATTGCGAAGGAAGAATAGCGACAGAGGTATAGGAACCGTTTCAATGGCAGACAACAACTTTGGCAAAGTGGTTCAGGTGATCGGGTCAACGCTTGACGCGCAGTTCGCCGAGGACCAACTCCCCGCAATCTACAACGCCCTTCACGTCGAGGTCGAGCGACCGGTGAAGGGGTTCACCACCAAGGAAACGCTCTGGTGCGAGGTTGCGCAGCACCTCGGCGGTGGGCGCATACGCGCCGTCGCCTTGGGCTCGACCAACGGTCTGCAACGCGGGGCGAAGATTCTCGATACCGGGCAGGCGATTACGGTGCCCGTCGGCGAAGAGACGCTGGGCCGCGTGTTCAACCTGCTCGGCGACACGATCGACGGCCGGGGCAAAGCGGCCGCGATGCAGCGCCGCCCCATCCACCGTAAGCCGCCCGATCTCGAAGAGCTCTCCTCCAAGTCCGAGCTCTTCGAGACCGGCATCAAGGTCATGGACCTGCTTTGCCCACTGGTGCGAGGCGGCAAGGCCGGGCTGTTCGGCGGAGCGGGCGTCGGCAAGACGGTCATTATTCAGGAACTCATCGCCCGGCTGGCCCGTTTTCACAGCGGCTACTCATGCTTCGCGGGCGTCGGCGAGCGAACGCGCGAGGGCAACGACCTCTGGCTCGAAATGCAGGAGGCGAAGATCGGCGATACGGAAAAGAGCGTGCTCGATCAGACCGTCATGGTCTTCGGTCAGATGAACGAGCCGCCGGGTGCTCGACTTCGCGTCGCCCTTTCGGCGCTGACGATGGCCGAGTATTTTCGCGACGAGACCGGTGCCGACACGCTGCTCTTTATCGACAACATCTTCCGTTTCTCGCAGGCCGGCTCCGAGGTCTCGGCGCTGCTGGGTCGTATGCCCTCGGCCGTCGGCTATCAGCCCACGCTCGCCACCGAGATGGGCGAGTTGCAGGAGCGCATCACCTCGACCAAGCGCGGCGCGGTGACCAGCATTCAGGCGATCTACGTTCCCGCCGACGACTATACGGACCCGGCCCCGGCCGCCGCGTTCACTCACCTGGATAGCACGGTCAACCTCGAGCGGAGCATCGCCGAAAAAGGCATTTACCCGGCCGTTGATCCGCTGGCGTCGAGCAGTCGGCTCGTCGCGCCGGAATTCATCGGTGAACGGCATTACGCCATCGCCCGCCGCGTGCAGCAGATTCTGCAACGATACAAGGATCTTCAGGACATTATCGCGATTCTCGGCGTCGATGAGCTGAGCGAAGAGGACAAGCTGATCGTGGCGAGGGCTCGCAAGATCGAGCGGTTCCTGTCGCAGCCGTTCTACGTGGCCGAGCCGTTCACCGGGTTCCCCGGCAACTACACGTCGCGCGAGGACACGATCCGCTCTTTCGAGGAGCTGTGCGACGGCAAGTGGGACCATCTTCCCGAGCAGGCGTTCATGTACATCGGCAAGATCGAAGAGGCCGCCGAAAAGGCGGAGAAGATGGCCAAAGAATAAAACGGAAGAAAACGTCGAAACATCGAAACGTCGAAACGTCGAAACGTCGAAACGTCGAAATCTGACAACTGACAACTGACAACTGACAACTGACAACTGACAACTGATGACTGATGACTGAAAACTACTTCCATTGCAGCGTGATTACTCCGGAGCGTGCGGTGCTCGATTGCGAGGCTACGTTCGTCGCGATGCCGGCGCACGATGGCGAGATCGGAATCATGAATCGCCGTTCGCCCCTGGTGTGCAAACTCGGTGTCGGCACGCTTCGTGTCGAAACCGAGAGTGAAAAACACCTGCTACTCATCGAGCAGGGCTTCGCGCAGGTCGTGGGCAATCGCCTCACGATCCTCACGCAGAAGGCTCGCAAGCCCGAGGAGATCGACATCGAGAATGCGAAGCAAGCCCTGACGGAAGCGACGGCCATGAAGATCACCGACGAGGCGTCGGTTACCGCACGCGGCAACGCGATCAAGAGCGCCAAGCTCCAGATCAAGCTCTCCCGAACCGCCGGCTAGCCGCTCGCATGGGTGCCCCATCCTTTTCCTTTAGAAAAGGGTGGGGGGCGGCACAAGCCACACACGTACTTACATGTCCGTGCAGCTTGCGCACTTGCATCGGCGGTGATAAACGCACTAGACTTTCCAGCGGTTTCGGTCCCGGGAATTACCCATTCGGCAGAGAACGTAACAGTGCATAATCGCCGCGGCTCTACACTGATAGAACTCTTGGTGGTCATCGCGATCCTGGGGGTCATCTTCTCGATTCTGCTCCCGGCCCTGTCGAAAGCACGCGAAACGGCCAAGCGGACAAGTTGCCTCTCCAATCTTCGCCAGATTTCGCACGGGTGGCATCTCTACGCCGATGAGAACAACGACGTATCCGTTCCGGGGCGATACGCCAAGGCACCGGGCGGCAAGAGCAATCCCGAGAATTGGTACGAGGTGGGCAACGGTTTGAAGTATCGGCCGCGATGGATGGCGACGATGGGGAAGCAGGTCGGCCTGTTCGCCTTCGAGCGGCCCAAGACGGACGACGATCGGCAGGACTACGACGGCGGCGTCTATCAATGCCCCGTCGTTTCCGAGCGACTGGACGAGCGCAATCACGCCTTCGGCTACAACCACCAGTTCCTGGGCAACGCGCGAAAGAAGAACGGTCGCTTCTACAACTTCCCCGTAAACCGCTCGCGGATTCGCAGCTTCGCCGGCACGGTGCTCGCGGCGGACTGCTTGGGCACTGCGGCCGGATTCCCTGCACTTGCGCGAACCGAGTACGAAAACAACGGTACGAGCTACACGGCGCTTAGCAATCACGCCTGGTCGCTCGACCCACCCAGGCTGACCGAGACGTCCGATCGCGGCAGCGGTGACGCCGACAGTCCGCGAACGGCCGTCGACGCCCGACACGACGGTCGGGCGAACGTGGTCTATTGCGACGGGCACGGCGCGTCACAAACACCGACGCAGCTCGGCTATCGCATCTTGCCCGGCGGCGCGTTCGTCGATCTTGACGAGGTTGGCGATCCTCCGTCGAATCAACTATTCAGCGGCTCAGGCCGGAACGACGACCCGCCGGATCTTCCGAAGTAGGCGGCGTCAATCCCGCGCGAGGCAGGCCGCGCCGATGACGCCCGCATCGTCACCGAGCCGCGCAACTTCGATCGGCGCAATGGAAGCGGACTGTTGGCCGCTTCGCACGATCGCGTCACGAAGCGCAGGGAGGTGCGACATGACGCCGCCACCTAAGACAATGACCTCCGCGTGGAATTGGCGTGTGAGATTCTCGAATGCGATGGTGATGGCTCGGGCAACGTGTTCTATGAGTTCCAAGGCCGCCTCGTCGCGGTTGGCGGCGGCTCGGTCGAGGTCGCTCAGATCATGGCCGATTCCGAGTTGCGCGGCTTGGTCCAGGAGCACTGCTCCTGACGCAACCAGCTCGAGACAGCCGCGAAGCCCGCAGACACACGGCGCGGCATCCTCTCGGTGATCGACCACCAGCGCTTCGAGATGTGTCGTTCGATTCAGATCAAGTCGCTGAAGCTGTCCGTCGAGCACGACGCCGCAGGCAACACCCGTTCCCAACCGCAGGTGAACGAAACGGCGGGCCTGCGGTGCCCGCACCGAGTACTCACCCCAGGTGGCCGCCTCGGCGTCGGTCCAGAGGCTGACTTCGGTGCCGACCCGCGTACTGAGATCGTCGAGGATGGCCGCGTGCTCGATGGCCGGAAGCGCAACCGACCGCGCGACGCTCTTTCGGTCGCGATCGAGCGTTCCGGGGATGGCCAACCCGAGCCGAACCCGTCGACCGGTGTCCCCATGGGTTCGTTCCAAGAGCGCGACCACGTCATCGGCGAGCCGTGAGACGAGACTCGCGGCCGAGGCATTGCGGTCCGTGGGACGAACCACGCGGTCCAGGACCACGCCCGACCGGTCGACCAATCCGGAGCGCGTCGACGTCGCCCCGATATCGATTCCGATGGCGAACTCTGATGATCTGCTACTCATCGCCGAGGCTTGGACTCTGAATGCATGAACTCAATCCGGCGATCCGTCCAGGGCTCGTAGGTAAGGAATGACCCGAGCTCGAAGCGCAGCCCGGGCCGGGGTGAGTTTGTCGCGCACCGGGATACCGTTGCGATCGAAACGCTCGAACAGCGAGTTGTACGCGAACGCGGCGAAGTGCGGGGTGAATTGCCGGGACCGCTCCAACTGCCGAACCACGGTATCGCCGCTGCGCTTATCCACCATGATCCCGGTCACGACGGCGACCTTCTGTCGGGCGTCCAGCCAGTTCTTCAGCCGCCTGGAAAACATGGCCAGGCTGTCGGTGTAGTTCATCGGGTAGACGGCGTCGATCAATCCCTCGTTGATCCAGCGAAGGGAGTCCTGAAAGTGGGAATGCTTGGCATCGCGGGGCACCGGCCCGACCGCGGCGCTCAACTGCGCGCGAGGCTTGATGTCCTGCATCATCGCACGAATGTCGTGAACGAGTCGCGTGACTTGGTCCGTTCGCCACTGATTCCAAAGCTGCGGGGCCGAGTCGGGCGCCCGCCCGGTCGCCTTGGCGAAAAGTGCCAGTGTCTTGGGGTCGCGCGGGTAGTCCGGCACGCTTCGCGATCGGCCGTAGGACTTGTGCCACTCATTCGGGAAGCGGATGTAGTCGAGGTGGAGCCCGTCGATCGGGTAACCCTCGACGATCTCCCGCATGACCGCGACGAGATAGTCGCGCACCTCCGGGTAACACGGGTTCAGGCTGTTGTACCAGCCCAGCGGTTGGCGGCGCCCCTTGGCGTCGCGCCAGAACCAATCGGGGTGCGCGTGGTAGAGCTGTCGCCGATCGGACGGGGGCTCGTCGCCGCGCCATCCGGGCATCACATTGGCCCACGCGTGAAGGGTCATGCCACGGCGATGCGCCTCGTTACACGCCACCGTCAACGGATCAAAACCGGGATCTCGCCCGCCCAGCTCGCCGGCCCACGGCTCCAGCCGGGAGCGGTAGAGCACCGTGCCATTGCCGCGGACCTGAAACAGGACGGTGTTGAAGCCGGCCGCCCGGCAGTTGTGCATGATCTTGGTAATGTCCTCGGCGGACTTGTAGTCCCAGCGGGTGACCCAGATCGCGCGAATCGCGTCGGCGGATGGCTGCGGCGTGACCGTCTGTGGAGTTCGAGGACGACACCCGCTAATCGCAAGAACAACCAGAAGTCCAGCGACCATAGCTGCCTTGGGAACGACTCGAACGTGTCGCGGCTGCGTGCGGTTCGGCATCGGTGCCTCTTGCATTGATCCGACGTATCGGTTGCCCCTCACGCCCGTCAGTATCCATGAAAGCCCAGCCGAATCAACTCTCGATCACGCACTCGACGTTACCCTCGGCGTCTTGAAGCAGTCGCTGTGCCTCGGCGCGGCCCACGTCCTTGGCGTGCATGACCAGCGCCGTTTTCACGTGACCGCCGGCGGCTTCGAGCAGACCGGACGCTTCGTCGGGCGACCGACCGGTCAGGGTCGCGACCATGCGCCTGCCCCGATCCAGCAGCTTGGCATTGCCGGTCGTGTTCACGTCGACCATGAGATTGCCCAGCACCTTGCCGAGGCGGATCATGGCGATGCTCGAAACCATGTTCAGCACCATTTTCGTGGCGGTGCCGGCCTTCATTCGGGTGCTGCCGGTCAGGAGTTCCGGGCCGGTGATGACCCTGATCGAAACGTCGGCCTCATCGGCGACCTGATCTTGAGGCACGCAGGCCATAAACACCGTCTTGGCGCCGCGTTTCCGTGCTTGGGCGAGTGCGCCGTGGACAAAGGGCGTCGTCCCGCCGGTCGCGATGACAAAGACGACGTCGGACGGACCGACCTCGCGCTGATCCATGGCGGCCGCCCCGTCTTCGGGATGATCTTCCGCACCTTCCACGCTACGGGTCAGCGCGTCGAGCCCTCCGGCGATGACGCCCTGGACCATGGATGGATCGGTGAGGAAGGTCGGCGGGCACTCCGCGGCATCCAACACACCCAGTCGGCCACTGGTCCCGGCACCGACGTAGATCAATCGACCACCCGCGCGGAGTGATTCGACAACTAGGTCGATTGCGCAACAGATGGACCCGCGCGCCGCCGCCACGGCGCCGGCGACCGAGGCGTCCTCGCGGTTGAAGAGTTCAAACGCCTCGCGCGTGGACAGGCGGCCGAGATGCTCAGATGCCGGGTTGGAAAGCTCTGTGGTTAGATGGCCTCGATCGTTCATGACGCGCAGTATAACGAAACGCGAGGCTACGCCGACTGCACGTCCCACCGGGCCTGCTCGAGGAAGGGTTGCCACACTTCGTAACGACTCCCGCTGCCGTTGACCTGAACGAGCGGGTTACATTTGGGTCGCACCGGCGCCCGAGTGAGCCGCAGGCCCGCCTGGGCCGGCGTCCGTCCGCCCTTCCGCACGTTGCAGCGATGGCAGGCGGCCACGACGTTCTCCCAAGTGGTGCTGCCGTTCTGCGATCGAGGCACCACATGATCCAGCGTCAGCTCTACCGGGGGAAACCGTCGCAGACAATATTGGCAGGTGTTGCGGTCGCGGGCCAAGACGGTTCGCCGATTGAACTTGACCGCCTGGCGCGGAACCCTGGCAAAGCCGAACACGCGGATGATTCTCGGAACGGCGAGACTGAAACGCACCGTGCGGACCCAGTCGTAATCGCCGTTGCTGTTGAGTCTGCTCCGCTGGCTGAAATCGGCCCAGTCATCGAAGTCGAAGGAGAAGTAGTGGCCGTTCTCGACGTGAATGACTTCGGCCATCGGGCGAAACCCGTCGTCCCGCTTGAACAGCAGCGTGAACGCCCGGCGTACGGTGACCACGCGGAGCGCGATGTAGTGTGCGTTGAGAAGCAGCACCGGACCGCTTAGGAAGGAACCGTTGTTGGTCGCAGCGCTGTATGCGAAGACATCGCCTCCTCGTGTCGAGAACCATCACTCGAAAGACACTCAGCGGATGATTGTATCAGGCGCGGCACAAAGAAACAAGACATCTAATATCCGGGTCTCGTTGATTACGCCGGGAGCCGGATGGGTCAGTCGCACACCGCCGGCGAAACCCCGGTATTACGCGTTCGAGCGTGCTTATCGGTCCGACGTCAGAGCCGGTGTCAATCGAGGTCTTCGTACGCTGCGCCCCTGGCTGGCCGCTGCGGCTGACGCCCGAAATAGGTGCCCTCAGCCGTTTTCCCGGGTTTGTGCGCCCCATCATCCTTCATTCGTTCGACACGCTGCCGGTGGTGTTGGGCGATGCGCTGTGCCGCCCAATCCACGTCGTCGGTGATTTCGAACAGAACCAGATCCTCCTCGGAGATGTATCCAAACTCTTCGAGTTGATACCGTTTCATCCAGTCGACGAGCGGCGTCCAGAACTCACTGCCGATCAGGATGACGGGGAATCGCTCTGTTTTCTGCGTCTGAATGAGCGTCATCGACTCGAAGAACTCATCCATCGTGCCGAAGCCGCCGGGAAAGCAAACGAAGGCGATGGCGTACTTCACGAACATGACCTTGCGGCAGAAGAAGTAGCGGAAGTCAAGCGAAACGTTCTGGTACGGATTGGCGGTCTGCTCCTCCGGCAGGTAAATGTTCAGCCCGACGCTCTCCCCGCCCGCGTCGGCCGCACCCTTGTTCGCCGCCGCCATGATCCCGGGACCGCCGCCGGTGATCACGGCGAAGTCGCGTTCCACAAGCCGCCGACCCATCTGTTCCGCCATGGCGTAGTAGCGATGATCGACCTCGGTGCGCGCCGAACCGAAGACGGACACGGCCGGGGCGATGCTAGACATCGTCTCGAATGCCTCGACAAATTCAGCCATGATCCGAAAGATGCGCCACGTCTCTTCGGCTGCAACCCGCTCACCCATGTTCTGCTACTCCTTTATTCTCGTTGTGCAAGGGGACGGCCTTATCTCACCTCCAAAGAGATGGACCACCCAGACGCTTGGCCGTTGCTCAAGACGGACTGGAAAGTCCGTCCCACAGTCTTGAGACAGCTTCTAGACGGACATGGCGTCGTCCGGGACATCGACGAACGCGCCGCACGCGGCACAGGTCTGCACCGTGCCCACCTCGCCGCGCTGGAACGTGGTCACCTCGCCGCATTCGTCGCAAGTCACGTCGAAATACTCATCGTCGGGTTCACTCGCCGGCGATCGCGCGTCGTGCTCCGCGAGCAGTTCGCCGGCACGCTCGGCCGCCGAGCCGCCGGTTACGAAGACGCCGATCCCCTCGAAATCCGATATGCCGAACGCCAGCGACCCCGGGTTCTGCGCGCCCACGACGGTCGCGTCGATTTCGTAGTCATCGAGCCACGCGACCAGAAGCTGCGCCTCCTCGAGCGTGTTGACGCGGCGGATGCAAACCGGTTGGTCAGTCATCGTCATTCTCCTTGTTCTGAAGATCGACCAGGCACGCGCCGAATATCCACACGCATCGCCTGAGTTCGAGAATCTCTACGATGCAAGGTTCGTGGGCGAAGCTGCCTACCCGGGCGTGCTTGGCGGCTATGGGCTCTGCCCCGAGTCGTGCAGCCCATCGACCACGGCAGGTTCGCTGAGCTGTTTCTCTTCACATTATACATTCCGGACCGAGCACCGGGCGCCGCGGACGCACCGCGTAAACCGAAACTCGCCCCAATCCGAACCGCGAATCGGCAGGATTCACAGGCCGACCTTGCCCTATCGCCCCTAAGCGGCGATCGCCCCGCAGCAGGGGTCGGTGGCGCTTGCCGCAACGGGCTGCTTCGCCTACTTTTGATCCTCCGGAAGCCAACCGCGGCGTCGAAACCGTACACTAGAAACCAAACATGCGATTCCAGATCAACAACGAGTTCGATCCGCTCAAAGCGGTGCTCGTGCATAGGCCCGGCACGGAAATCGAGCGCCTCACGCACCACAACATGAGCCAGTTCCTGTTCGAGGACATTCCCTACCTTCGCCGGATGCAGGATGAGCACGACACGTTTGTGGCCAAGCTCGAGGAGCACGGAGTCACCGTCTACCGCCTCGAGAGCCTGCTGGTGGAGATACTCGCCGACCCGGCAGTGCGATCGGAGGTTCTCGCGCAGGTGTGTCGGGCCCAGGACGTGCCCGCCCTGACCGATGACCTTGGCAACGCCAACCACTGGGATGTCGAGTCGCTTACGCGCATGTTGTTCGCCGGGCTGACGTATGCGGAGTACACGGCCGCGACCGGGCAACGCTGTGCAGATGCCGCGGACGCCGACCCCGATATGTTCCTGCTGGATCCGATTCCCAATGCCTATTTCTCGCGCGATCCGGCCGTTGTCGTTCGGGACGGTGCGATATCTTCCAAGATGTTCTTCCGCGAACGGGTCCGTGAGACGCTCTTGGTGCGCGCCGTGCTCGAGCATCATCCGGACTTCTTAGAAAACCCCATCGTCTACGGCGCGTCGAACGCGCCCGGTGAGGATCGACCGTTCACCGTCGAAGGGGGCGACGTGATGGTCTTGACGTCTGAAGCACTATTCGTCGGGCGTAGCGAGCGAACCAACGGCGCCGCGATTGCGAAGCTCGCCGCCAAGTTCTTCCAACGCGACAGCATCAAGCGCATCTACGAAATCCCCCTGCCGCCCAAGCGCGCGTTCATGCACCTCGACACGGTCTTCACCGTGCTGGATTCGGGGCTGGTGCTGTGGTACGGCGATGTCATGCGAAACCTGCCTCACATCCATCGGTACGAGTCGAAAGACGGCGGGGGCACAACGCGAGTGCGTGATACGCGCACGTTTCTGGAGATTCTGGAGGCGGAGTTCGACAAGGAGCCCACGGTCATCGACGCGGCCGGCGGAGACAGGGTCCACTCGGTGCGCGAGCAGCGCATGGACGGCGTCAACACGTTCGCGATCGCGCCACGCGTGGTCATCACCTACGAGCGCAACGAGCGCACCTCGGCCGCCCTCGAAGCCCACGGCGTCACGTGCATCGCTATCAACGGCTCGGAATTGGTCCGCGGCCTAGGCGGACCACGATGCATGACCATGCCCTTGCTGCGCGAGCCCAAATAGGAGGGCACGGAAAGAAATGCCTTGGCGCCTATCCCTGCATTGTATGTCACCGGTCCCCGCGCGCCGGGACCGGTGTTTCCACAAGTTGTAAGTCCGTCGCACACCTCGTCGCCGTTGTGACACCGAAGCATGTTTTCGGCAAACCGGATGCAGCGCATAACCCTGCCGGCCTGCTGAAAAAGTAGCGGTCGCCCCTCGTGGCGGCCGTAGCTGATCGAAAGACGCGAATCAATCGGGTTGCCTCCGAGTTCCTCAACGGGCTGCGAAGTATCGTGGGCGCATTCGTGGGTACGGCCTTCGGTTCTTCACTTCCTTAGCTTCGCCGAAGTGACGATTCGAGGTTCTGAGGCACTCAGGCTTGCTTGGGTATCGTTGCGCTCTATTACTTTCCGCGAAAGTCTCTTGAATTCCCCGGTGCGATGCGGTATCCTAGCCATCGGATCCGCGAGAACGAATCGCTCCTTGTGCCGTGCAGAGTTCAAGTTGCGGTTCGATTCCCCGCATGCTGGTCCGGGTCGTGCATTCTGCACGCACCGGTCTTCGGGGGGAACATACTATGTTGCATTTCAAGTTAGCGGGTGTGGCCATCATGGTCGCCTTGGGGCTGGAGGTCGGGCGTCCGGCACATGCCGCGGTGCTCAACGTTCCCGGCGATCACGCCAGCATTCAGGCCTGCATCGTTGCCGCCATCGACGGCGTGGACGAGTGCCTCGTCGCGCCGGGCACGTACAACGAGCTGATCGATTTTCTGGGCAAGGCTATCACCCTGCGTAGTTCGGGCGGCTCGGCCGTGACCACCATCGACGGGACGGGGCTCGGCGGAACCACGGTCACATGCAACACCGGTGAAGGCGCGGACACCATGCTGGACGGATTCACCATCACCGGAGGAACCGGAACGGCGTGCTTTACCTCGAGCTTGTGCGGCGGCGGAATGTTCAACGACGGCAGCAGCCCGACGGTGCTCGGATGCATGTTCAGCGGGAACACGGCCAACTACGGCGGCGGAATGTACAACAGCGCGAGCAACCCGTCGCTATCGGATTGTACGTTTAGTACGAATTCGGCGGTCTATTACGGTGGGGCACTGTACAACTACAACAGCAATCCAGCTATCACACGTTGCACTTTCCGCGAAAACTCGGCCGTTCATCAAGGAGGTGCCATGTACGGTCGTTACGAGAGCAGCCCCACCGTCATCGATTGCATCTTCGTCGGTAATAGTGCCGGATCGCGCGGCGGCGCGATGCTCAACTACAGCCCCGCCAGCGATGTACCGACCGTAAGTGATTGCGTGTTTGAAAGGAACTCCGCCGACTCGGGGGGCGCGATTTTCAATCCAGATTTGTTACTCAATTGTAGGTTCGTTGAGAATACGGCACAGAACGGCGGAGCGGTGTTTGGTGGCAAGGTGATGATCGGTTGCACGCTACTCGGAAACACGGCCGACAACGGCGGCGCGATCTACAGTTGGCTTTTCGAGCCGAAACTCACCAACTGCCTTCTTTCCGGCAATACCGCGCTTTCGCAAGGTGGCGCACTATACACCTACCTCGCAAGTCCGGAACTGATCAATTGCACGATCACCGGAAATGTAGCCGACCAGGGAGGCGGACTGATAAGTAACGAAGCTTCGGAGAAGCTGACCAACTGCATCCTGTGGGACAATCGCGACAACAGCGGAAGCGATGAGTACGCGCAGTTTTACTCAGGGGTCAATAGCTGGCCCACATTCAACCACAATTGTGTTCAAGGTTGGACAGGCCTACTGGGTAGGTCCGGCGGTCTCGGCAACTTCGGCGATGATCCGTTGTTCGTGGACATCGACGGACCCGACGACGTGTTCGGTACGTTGGACGACAATCCGCGGCTGAACTTCGCGTCCCCTTGTGTCGACACCGGCCTGAATTCTGCTCTTCCCCCGGACACCTACGACCTCGACTCAGACGGTGACCTGCTCGAAACGTTGCCTTTCGACCTCGATCAGAGCCCACGCATCTTCATCGAGACGGTAGACAGGGGCGCGTACGAGTGGATCGGGCAACGCTTCGTGTTCGAGCACGCTTCCGTCACCGTTCCCGAAGGTGGCGTGGCCACCAATTCGGTGAGCCTGGCCTTCGACCCGCTCGGACCAGTCAGCGTCACCGTCAACCCGATCGCGGGGGATCCGGACATTTTCGTCGTTTCCGGTGCGGCGCTCTCCTTTGATTCGTCCAACTTCTGGGTTCCACAGATCGTGACGCTCGCAGCGGACGAAGACATAAACCTCACCAATGACGTGGCCACGATTGGCGTTACAGCCTCCACCGTTCGCGCTCTTGACTTCACGGCCGTTGAGTCCGACAACGAGCCGGTTCCGAGTGTGATCTTGGTAGACCAGGGCGCTGCGGCCGGCTTGAACATCGGGACGGGCTGGGGGGATGCGTTCCTCGAACTTGCCGACGCGTTGGCTCTGTCGGCCGATCGTCCGGGCGTGTCCGAGATCTGGATCGCGGCCGGGACGTACACGCCGGCGCCACCCGGGGGCGATCGAGTGTCCACGTTTCGCCTGGTCAACGGGGTCTCAATCTACGGCGGCTTCGCGGGTAGTGAGGGCTTTCGCGATGAGCGCATCCCAGGCGAAAACGAAACGATCCTTAGCGGCGACATAGGCGGTGACGACGGTCCCGACTTTTCCAATGTCAGCGAGAACAGCTACCACGTGGTCATAGCCACCGACATCGACGATTCAACGATTCTCGATGCGCTGACTATTTCCGGCGGGAACGCTGACGGAATCGGTTTCCCCGAGGGCGCCAACACTTCGCGTGGCGGCGGTCTTTATGCGAATGACTCCAGCCCGATTCTCACCCGCATTCTCTTTGTCCGTAATCGCGTGGTCGGCAAAGGTGGCGGGATGTACACCGAAGGGGGGAGCCCGAGCTTATCCAACTGTAGGTTCGAGCGGAATCTTGGCTTTGGCGGATACGCAGTAGGCGGCGGGTTGTCCACTTATGACGGTAACCCAACGATTATCGCATGCACGTTTGCAGATAACGCTTCCGGAAGTGGCGGTGCCATGTACTGCGGAGCGAGGGGTTCGCCGGCGCTATTCAATTGCCGATTCGTCGGAAACACCGCGCGCGGCGTCGGCGGCGGGATTTTCAATTATGCTCCTCTTATGTTAAGGAACTGTGTCTTTTCTGGGAATTCAGCCGATTCGTCTGGCGGCGGAATCTTTGACTCGTCCACCGAAGAGGTTTCCCTGATTAATTGCACGCTTGCCGGAAACTCGGCGACACAGCGCGGCGGCGGGATCTGGGTCGACAGCGGAAGTCGTCCACGGCTTGTGAACTGCATCTTATGGGAGAATTCTGACAGCAATGGAACCGTGGAGACTTCGCAAATCGATTACAATACGAATTCGCCAACGACTATTCCAACGGTGAACTACAGCTGCGTAGACGGTGGCTGGACCGGTGCCGGCGGCCAAGGCAACATCAGCATCAATCCCCTTTTCGTCGACGCATTCGGTCCCGACGGCGTTGCCGGAACGCTGGATGACGATCTGCGAATCGCAAAGAGTTCTCCGGCCATCGACGCAGGGGATACGACAGCTCTACCCGCGGACACCGCCGATCTGGACGGCGACGGCGACACGAGTGAACCGCTCCCGCTTGATCTGGCCGGGAATCCTCGCGTCGTCGACGACCTCCAGACTCCCGACTCAGGCGTGCCGGGTCTGTTGGGTGTGGTGGACATGGGCGCGTACGAATTCCTTGTCGATTGCAACGAAAACGGAAGGTCGGATGACCAGGATCTTGCGACCGGAACCAGCCTGGACTGTACCGAGAATCTCGTTCCCGACGAATGCGACATCGCCTCCGGAGCATCGCTCGACACGGACGGAAACGGCATTCCGGACGAGTGCGAGTGCTTTGTGGCGAGCGTCGCATTAGAAAGTGCCGTTGGGGCGAAGAACCGGTTTCTGTCGTTTTCCACGGGCGACGCCGGAAGGCTCCAGGCTGTGCGGGTCACATTGTCGACATTACCGATGCCCTACGACTTGTGGAACGACGCGAGGTTGTGGGTGGGTCCGCCACAACAGGTTTCCGAGGCCGGAGCGTCGGTGCCGCCGGTTCCGGAGTTTCCGAACATGACCGCGGCGACGCTACAATGCCAGCCTTTCTATGCGGATTGGTCGAAGCTCGGCCTCGTGCATGTCTTCCACGAAGGCATCGTGCCGGACGGAACCTATTCCATTCAAGTCCTCGACAATACGTGTTTGCCGAGTATAGAAAGCAGGTTCTCCGAACCCCTCCACGTCGTGACGCCCATCTGGGGTGACACGGTCCTGGACTTGTCGCAGACACCGCCGCTTCCACCGAACGGTCCGCCTGTGGATATCGTGGATGCCCTGGCCGTGCTCGGCGCATTCAGCAGCGCACCCGGCGCCATCACCAAGGCTCGTGCGGACCTCGAGCCCGCGTGTGTCGACCTGAAGATTAACGTCACCGACGTGCTCTCGTCCTTGGCCGGCTTCGTGGGCCTGGACTATCCGTTCACGCCGACAGCCGGCGACCCGTGCAACTCGACGTGCCCGAACGTGTTGCCGTGAGGAGAGCCGTCAGCCGTTGGCTCTCAGCCATCAGCTATCAACCATAAGTTTTCAGTGTTCCGCGGCGAAATGCGTTCGTTGTGGGCGGCGCAGACTTCTCACTTGGGAATCAACGTGGGGGACAAACCCCGACGCTACACTTGGTCGTTAAGACGCCGGGGACAAGCCCCGACGCTGCAACTGATCGCTGAGCTCTCTAAAACTGGCTCCAGAGGTATTGGTTCGTTACCTCGTGGTGGAACATGATCTCCTCGCGCTTGACCAGCGTGCCGAGTTCCTTCGGGCAGCGGTCGGCGGTCGCCTGCTTCAGCTCGACGTACTTGCCGTGGCACTCCTCGCCGAGAATATCCACGGCGAGCCGACTGGTCTTGAACAAACGAATCGCGTCGTGAATGTTGTCCGGCAAGAACCGTGTCCGCGTGCGTTTGCCTTCGGCGTCGGCCGGGTCCGGCGCGGGGCCTTCCATCCCGGTCTTGAGCAGTGTGTAGAACAGCAGATACGGGTTCGCATCCGGCGAGACCGAACGGAACTCGATCCGTGCCGATCGCTCATTGCCCAGCGGCACGCGAATCATCGAGGCGCGGTTGACGGCCGACGCCTTGATCTGGTTCGGCGCCTCGAAGTTCGGATCGAGGCGGCGATAGGCGTTGACGCTCGGGTTGAGCACCAGGCAGATGTCCACGGCGTTGTTGAGGAACCGATCGATGAAGTCCCATGCGAACTTCGACAGACCTTCCTCGCCCTGAGCATCATAGAACAGGTTCTTCCCGCCGCGCGAGATCGACAGGTTGCAGTGCATGCCGTTGCCGTTGATACCCGCCACCGGCTTCGGCAGAAACGACGCCGTCAGACCCAGGTTACGCGCCACCTGCCGGCAGGTCAGCTTGTAGAGCTGCACCTGGTCGGCCGTGATCAGTGCGTCCGAGAAGGCGAAGTTCATCTCGAACTGCGACGGCGCCACCTCGGGATGGTCCTTTTCGTTCGACAGACCGAGCGCCCGTTGCACCTCGGCCGCGCGGTCCATGAAATTGCGAAGCGGATCCCTCGGCAGCGAATGGTAGTAGCCGCCGGTCGAAATGAACTCGAACTGACCCGTCTCGTGGTAAACACGCTCCGCGTCCGTTCCCTTGAAGATGAACCCTTCAATCTCGGGCGCTGCGTGCAGGACCATGTCGTCCTTGCGGAACATCTCGTCGCAGAACGCCCGCAGTCGTGAGCGGAAGTCGGCCGGATAGGGCGTGCCGTCCTGCGAGCGGACCTCGCCGAACATGATGACCTTACCCGGGCCGAACACGTCGGCCGGCAGCCAATAGAACGCCGGCCAATCCAGCACGAGCTTCAGGTCGGACTGGTTGATCTGCGAGAAGCCGCAGATTGACGAGCCGTCGAACGTCAGGTTGTCGGCCGACTTCAACAGAAACTTCTTGTCGTAGTCGAGCATGTGGAAGCGACCTTCGAGGTCCGAGAAGCAGACGGTTACCGCTTTGATGCGTTTTTCATCAGTTAGATACTTGCGGCGGCTCTCCTCGATGGTGCCGCGGTCGACCCTTTCGAGGCGCTTCTGCTTGGCCTCAAGATTCAACTCCTCCAACTGATCGTACGGGATCTCCAGAAAGTTTCGCAGGGTCGT
>JADFRH010000191.1 GCA_022561415.1 Planctomycetota bacterium | reverse complement strand
CGACCGATGTAGGCGGCCGAGCGCGGCACGCCGCCCAGCCCCGGCGCGCCGGGGGCTGTGCCGGTTTCACCGGTCGGCGGCGGCTCCGGCACAAACGGCAGCTCGTCCGCTGGCGGCGAGAGCCCCTGATTCGGACAGAGGTCCGGCTCCAAGCCAAGCCACTTGCCGATAAACTCGCCGTCGTGAACGACCGCGGCCGCCAGACCGATCGAACGTTTCGCTCGCCGTTTCTCCCAATCGGGCACGGGGTGGATATAGGACAGACCGTGTCGGGTGAGGAAAACTTTGCGCCGGTTGACGAAGAATCCGACCATGCGCCAGAAGAACTCGAGCATGTGCGTGTTGCTCACGTGGATGACGTCCGCGCGGGCGAACAGCCCGAGATGGCACATCATCCACCATCGGACCCTCAGCGACGATCGCTGCATGGGGAAACGGTGAATCGAAATCCCCTCGTGCGTCTCTCGATCGGGCAGATCAGAACCGGTGGACCCGGCCACGACATCGACACGATGCCCCTGGGCGACCAGCGCCTTGGCCAGCTCATGCACATACCTCTCGACCCCGCCAACGACCGGCCAATAGCGGTGAACGAAAAAAACGATGTTCATGCTCTGATTTCCGCGCGGCACGGTTCGCCCTTTCCGGTGGCCGGTTTGGTCCACCCGAACAGGATCAACGTGGAGCCCATCAACGAGTCGAGCGCGCAAGAGCCATCGGTCCATGCCGGCCGGACGCCGAACAGTCGCTGCACCCAATGCGATCCAATGGACTGCAAGAGCCCGGTGCATTGGGTTTCGGTCGAAGCGAACCCGGCCTCGCGTGCTCGCCTGACCAACTCACGCTTGGCGTAGGGAATCTCCACGCCGTAAGGCCACCAGCCGCGCAATTCGAGATAGCGCTTCCAAAGTCGGTACGGCGGACAGTGTGCGTGCGGCACACTGATGATCGCCATTCCGTGCTCCTCGAGGACGACCTGGTGCGCTCGAATGCTCCGTGTTCGTTCGTCCCGTATAAAGTGCTCGATGACGCCGGAGGAGAGCGAGATGTCGTATCGACGGCGCCGGGCGAAGGCCGGGTCAAGAAAATCGGCCTGCTCAAAGCGTGCGGCTAGCCCCAGCCGATCGAACCGGGTGCGCGCCTGATCCAGCGCCTGCTCGCAGGAATCAACCAACGTCACCTCGGCGCCACGCTCTGCCAATAGAGCCGAAAGATCGCCGCGACCGCTACCCAATTCAACTGCGCTGAGACTTCGTATCGACCCGAACGTCGCTTCGAGACGCTCGACAATAAGCGCCCATCGCTTCGACGCGCGCTCGCGGGCCAGCAACGTAGCGTCCTTGGCCGCCGTGGGTTCACTGCGCCACACGCGCTCCCAGGAAACGCTGGAAGGTTGGCTCGCTGTGGATGTAGGTGCATTCATGTCGATTACGCTATGAATCGTCCGCTGGTTTCCAGAGCTGTCGGTTTCATGCGCGAGTCAGCGGGCTTTCCCATCAGGCTTGCTGCGGCTGCGCGAAGGACCGAATCACCCAAGCCCAGCAACGCTTGCAGAGTGGCTCGCTGCCGAAACGACTTCGCGAAGTTGACGCGGGCTTCGCCGAACTCTCGGGCACGATAGGCGTCGTAGCCGAGCTGGCGATAGGTGTCGGCCAGGTTCGATCGGATGATGCCCCGTGACTCGGCCGAGAGATCGTCAAACGCTTCGCTCATGGCCGTGAGAAGATTGCGGTAGCGAACCGTGTTGCGGTGCGCGTCGGTTCGGGCCAGGCTGCCCTTCGTGTGGTAGTGAACGGACAAGGGTTCGTCCACGAAACCGGCTCGGCACCGCCGGACCAAATGAAGAAAAAAGAGCCACTCCTCCGCGTAGGACTGCCCCTGGGCAAAGCGGATCGTCTGCCCAAGAACATCACGGCGAACCATGCCCACAATCGTCGCGATGAAATAGCGTCGAATCAGATGACCGAACAGATCGTCGCTGCACACGCGCAGGCCCGGTCCGATCGCGCCGTACGAGATTCGTCTTGCGGTCTGGTGGATGGTGGAGAAGGCACTCTCGTGTCGCGCGCCGTCGAGATCAACGTAGGCGTAGTCGGAGTAAACGAAGCCGAGTTCGGGTCGACGCTCGAACAGCTCGACCTGTCGCTCGAGCTTGGTCGGGGCGAACTCGTCGTCAGAATCGAGAAACGCGATAAACCGGCCCCGCGCGGCGTCGATTCCGACGTTGCGAGCCCTGCTGCTACCGCGATTCTCTTGCCGGATAACGCGCAGCCGGTCGGCAACCCGATCGGAGGAGGGTGCGGAGGCTCTCCGCTCTTCATTCTTCACTGTGGACTCTTCACTAACCAAGGCGGCATAGCGATCGAGCACCTCGGCGGTGCCATCCGTCGAACCATCGTCGACTACCACAATCTCCCAGTTGTCATAGGTCTGTGCGATGACCGAATCGAGCGCACGAGGCAGCAATGCCTCGCGGTTGAATGTCGGCAGCACCACGGTGACGAGTGGCCGCGTCATGAGGTACGCCCGGCCGTCAGTGATCCTGAGTGAAGAGCCGTGAGTGAAGGTTGAAGGTCTTGACGTTTCGACGTTTCGACGTTTTCCTCCCGCTCTTCACTCTTCACGAATGACTCTTCACTCACCATACCGTCCAATACGTTCGCCAGCCCCTGGGTCAGGGTCTTGCGACTGTACCGTGAGAAATGCTCGACGTCGGCTCCGGAAAGCGGTCTCCCGCTCTGCTTGGCCTGGTAAAGCTGGATGAGCGCGTCTGCGATGTCCTTCTCGTCGAGGGTGACGGTCAGGCCGGCGTTGGCCGCTTGAACGATGCGTTCGCACTCGCCGCCGTCCGGTCCCACCACGAGAATCGGGCGTCGTGACGCAAGGTACTCGAAGATCTTCGCGCAGATGACGGTCTCCGTGTTCGGGAGCGTAGCCTCCGTCGACAGAAGCAGCGCGTCGGCGCTGACCATTTCAGAAATCGCCTCGGCGTGCGACACGTACCCGGTAAGCTCGTGCGGAATTCCCACGCGACTCAGCGCTGCACGCGTATAACGGTCGGAATGACCGACGATCCGAAGAACGAACTGCGAACGATCCGCCCCGACGGAATCCACGAATCGCAGCAAGCCGGCAAGCAACACTTCGTGCGCACGGTACCTCTCGAATCGGCCCACGAACGACAGCGTAAAGGGTCGTGCGCGAAGAGTAGGAAGAAAACGTCGAAACGTCGAAACGTCGAAACGCTGCTCCTCACTCTTCACCAATGACTCTTCACTATTCGCCGTGGGCCGGCCCACCCGCGCAAAATCATCGGGGTCATACCCGTTGGTGATCGTTCTGAACTTCCCGCACTGATCGGGGACGCGTTTCGCAAGCATTCTCGTCTGGCTCGGTGTGACGCCGATGACGATGTCCGCCTGTTCGAGAATCTGCTGTTCGAGCCGCTGATCGGCCTCGCGGCGACTCTTCGACGGTTCTTTGTATCTGAAGTCCTCGGTCCACAGGTCTCGAAAATCCGCGACCCACGGCAACGAAGTCTGCTGTTTAAGGATCAACCCCAGCAGATGGTTCGAGGCCGGGCTGTACGTGGAGTAGATCGCGTCGATACCCTGCTCGTCAATCAATCGAAGCAGCGGTGAAACGCTCGCCCGCGCCCACCCCTCGAACTCGTCAGGGAAAGGCCCGTAGAACCGGCTTGCCGGGCGATTGGCCAGCCAAGCATTGAGCCGCCAATCTATGGCCGCAACCACGCGCGGTACGAGCATGTTCCCTATCTTGGTCGCGCACACCGACCGGTGAAACCGGCCTGCCGGGCTTTGCAGCAGCCGGGCACGTCGACCGCGGTTCCAGCGACACACGGTGACGTCCGGTCCGAGGTCGCTGAGCAGCGTGGGGTCTTGCGGGAGACCATCGATTCGGTCGACCGTCCAGACGGTGGGAAGCCACCCGCACTCGGGTAGGTATTTGGCAAACTTGGCCGTCCGCTGGACGCCCGAGCCGCCGGCCGGCGGAAAGGCGGCCGCGATCATGAGCAGCCGCTTGGAACCGCGCGACGCGCAGCCAACCGTCGAGCCTGAATCCACGTTGGGGTTCTCGTTCGTTGCTTGCCTCATCCGTTAGAATCCAAGAAACCGGCCTACAAACAGGCTATGCCTGCGCCCCCACGTCGAGATTATCGACCCCCCCGCCAAGCCACTTTTGAGACCGGTAATTCCGGCTTGCCGACCAGTAAAACCGGCTTGCCGGGTGGTGCTCAGACGAGGATTCGGGCGTTATCAGCCGCTTGCTGCAGGGTCAGTTCCCATTGGTCCATGGCGGCGGACCAGTTGAAGTGCTGATTCGCCCAGGCGATGCCCGCCTCCCCCATGCGCCTACGCCGTTCGGGGTCCGCCAGAAGCGCCATGATCGCTTCAGCCAGCTCACCCGGTGCGTTCTCTTGGACCAGCAGTCCGGTTTCGCCGTCGCGAACGCTGTCCGGCAGCCCGCCGACGTTTGAGGCGATCACCGGCACGCCCATCGCCGCAGACTCGATGGCCGCCACGCCGAAGCTCTCGAAGTGCGATGGCAGGACGGACAAATCCCAGTTCGCCAGCAGTTGCGGAACCCGTTCATGCCCTCTTCGCGGCAGCCAGGTCACCGATTTCTCTATTCCCAGTTCTTGTGCCCTCTCTTTGCACGACGCAAGCTGCGGACCCTCGCCCACCATCTCGAACCTGACGTCGGGAAACCGATCCAAGACCAACGGAATGGCGTCGATGACAACCATTGCGCCGTAGACCTC
>JADFRH010000190.1 GCA_022561415.1 Planctomycetota bacterium | reverse complement strand
CGGGATCGGCACAAAGTTCGACTTCGACGTGGACCTGCTGGTGCCCGATCCGAGAAAATCGTTTCTTAACCTGGCCGTCGCGCCGATGCGCACGCGGATCGGCCGATGGCGCCGCCACATCTATCGCGGCGTGGCCAAGCAGGTCGGGTTCGATCTCAAGAAGCGGTGGGTGGACCTGCCGCCGAAGGCGAAGAAGGCCTTGCTGTTTGGTCTCGGTGACACGCACGTCACGTTCGAGTGGCGCTGGTCGGGCGGCGTGTGGCGGCACGGCGACACGTTCCCCGGCGTGATCGCCGAGCTTCGCGAGAAGCACCGCAAGGCCAAGTCCTCCTTCGTTCGGGCCTATTACGAAAAGTACATGCGCAAGACGCGCTGTCCCGATTGCGCCGGCGCGCGGCTGAACCCGCAGGCGCTTTCCGTGCGGGTCGGCGGGCTGAATCTCAACGAGGTGTCGGCGCTGGCCATCAGCGAGTCAGCCGCGTTTTTTGAGAATCTAAAGCTCGGCGCGACCGAGCAGGTGATCGCCGTCGAGGTTCTCAAGGAGATTCGCGGGCGGCTGGCGTTTCTATGCGACGTGGGCCTCGAGTATCTGACGCTCGACCGCACCGCGCCCACGCTCTCGGGCGGCGAGTCGCAGCGGATACGCCTGGCCTCTCAGATCGGGGCCGGGCTGGTCGGCGTGCTGTACATTCTGGACGAGCCCAGCATCGGCCTGCACCCGCGCGACAACCAGCGACTGCTCGATTCGCTCTGCCGCCTGCGCGACCTGGGCAACACGGTGATCGTGGTCGAGCATGACGAGCAGACGATGCGCACGGCCGACGAAATCATCGACTTCGGCCCAGGCCCCGGCGTGCGCGGCGGAAAGGTCGTAGCCCGAGGCAACCTAGCCAAGATCGCTGCAACAAAACGATCGATCACCGGCGCGTACCTCCGCGGTGATAAGGAAATCGAGGTGCCAAAGATGCGGCGTGCGGTAAGGCCAACAAAGAAGGTGCGATCGAAATCGAAGCCCCAAGGCTGCGCGGGAGAAAAATCGTGACGTCAGATAAACAAGACTGCCCATTATGCGACCAATCTGCGTCACATGCTACGGACTTGGCGTCTGAAGTATGGCGCTACGAGTGCGATCGCTGTGGCTGTTTCTTACTTGAACGCAATGACGAAGCTGACTTTCTTCAAAACGAGCGTTGGCAGCGCATCTATCCGCGAGAGAAGATCGGTGCAGTGCTGCGTGAGATGCAACTGATGGGTAGGCCCAAGCCGTTTCTACTCTTTCGAAAACGAAGCACCTATTCAAACAATTTTTCGAATCCTGTACACATTGACGATCTCTTAGCTCTTTTTCCGTCGACTATTCCGGAGCGAATTGAACGGTCCTTCTGTTGCTTGTTGCGGGCCAAAGGCAGTGAGTTGCGCGCCGGTCAAGATATTGAGTTCTCTCGCAATGCCTGGAAGGGCTTCGTGCCGTTCGCACTCGATGAGCGTGAGCTGAAATACTTTCTGGACGCACTGTCCGAGTACGGTTGGATTTCCCATAAGGCAACCGAGAATTATCACCTTGCCCGTATCACACCGAAAGGTTGGGAAAAGTACCACGAACTGACCGCCTCGCACAGCGACGCTCGTAACCCCGTGTTCGTCGCGATGTGGTTTGGCAAGAAGCCTGGTGTTGACCGAAGCGTCGAAATGAAGGCCCTGTTTGAGGGCGTGATTAAGCCGGCGTGCCTTAGGGCCGGTTGGGACGCGGTGCGTGCTGATTCGCGAGAGCACAACGAACCTATCATGGGCAAGGTACTCGACGGGATACGGAAGGCACCGTTCGTAATAGCTGAATTGACTGACAATAATGCCGGAGTTTTCTACGAAGCGGGGTTTGCCCTCGGGCTAGGGAAGGAAGTCATCTATTGCAGGCATACAGACCAAAGAGTTCATTTTGACGTAAGTGCGATCAATCAGGTCGTTTGGAAAGACAATGGGGATCTGGCGAAGCGTCTTTACGACCGTATCCTCGAGACGCAAGAGGAAGGACCGTTCGTCAACCGTTGTCCGGAAGGGGCCAACTAGCGTCGGCTCGCGTGGTTTGCTGCGTGTCCCTCGCGGCACGACGGATGCTCCGTCTCCGATTAACAACATTCGTGGAAGGTATAACATGGTCAACGAACGGGACAAGGATATGACGCCCGAGCAGCGTGGCTGGAGGTTAGAGCGGGCATTGCAACTCGCGCGAAATCAAGCGCTGGCTCAACAGATGCTGCGTCGCATTACGGATGACCGGGTTGCGATAGGGAATGCCTTGAAATCGTACAAACGGTACCGGAAACCCTACGAGTAGTCATCGGAGCGCTTGGAGGCAGGCATCTCGAATTATCGCGTGCGAACGTACTAATGGGCAAGAAGAAACGATCCAAGACACCGACTCGTGCGAAGAAGCGGCGGGCCGAGCCCGCCCTACGGAAGAATGCGCACGCCGCAACGAACGGGCGGAAACAGACTGCCCGCGCGGCGGCGAGCGGTCGCGATGCGGATGCGGTCGCCGCCAACGGCCACGTCCCCTGGCTGACTGTTGTCGGGGCCCGGCAGAACAACCTGCGTAATCTCGACGTGGGGATTCCCCTGGGGCGGTTTGTTTGTGTTACCGGGGTGTCGGGCTCGGGCAAGAGTTCGCTGATCAACGACATCGTCGGCCAGGCGCTCGCGCGCGATCTCAACGACGCCGTCAAGGCTCGGCCCGGACTCCATGAACGCATCGACGGGCTCGAGCATCTCGACAAGGTCATCACCATCAACCAGGCGCCCATCGGCCGCTCGCCCCGGTCGAACCCAGCCACCTACATCAAGGTCTTCGACGAAATTCGCTCTCTCTATACGCGCCTGCCGGACGCCAAGGTTCGCGGCTACAAACCCGGTCGCTTCAGCTTCAATGTTCACACCGGCAAGGCCGGCGGCGGGCGGTGCGAAGCCTGCGAGGGCAACGGCCAGAACAAGATGGAGATGGATTTCCTGGCCGATGTCTGGATCACCTGTCCGGTGTGCGGCGGGCACCGGTTCAATCACGAAACGCTCCAGATTTTCTACAAGGGCAAGAGCATCGCCGACGTGCTCGAGATGGACGTGCAAGAGGCGCTAACCCATTTCGAGAACGTGCCCAAGATTGCGCGCATGCTGCGAACGCTACACGACGTCGGGCTCGACTACATGAAGCTCGGCCAGTCATCGACCACGCTGTCGGGCGGGGAGGCCCAGCGGATCAAACTCGCTCGCGAGCTGGTCAAGATCGCGACCGGCCGCACGATCTATCTGCTGGACGAGCCGACCACCGGGTTGCATTTCGACGACATCAAGAAACTGCTCGCCGTGCTTCATCGCTTCGTCGACCTGGGCAATTCGGTCATCGTCATCGAACACAATCTCGATGTCATCAAGACGGCCGACTGGGTGATCGACCTTGGACCCGAAGGCGGCGCGGGCGGCGGGCGAATCGTCGCGGCCGGTACGCCGGAACACATTGCGAAATCGAAGCGGTCGTTTACTGGTGCGGCGCTGCGTGAAACATTAGAAACGTCGAAACGTCGAAACGTCGAAACTGGAAAAAACGTCGAAACGTCGAAAAATCCAAACGTCAAGACTAAGACAAATAAGAATGGGCGTGCGAACCGTAAGAACGTTATTACCGTTGTGGGGGCGAAGCAGCACAATCTCAAGGACATTACGGTCGAGGTGCCTCGAAACAAGATTACGGTTTGTTGCGGGCCGAGCGGGAGTGGGAAGAGCAGCTTCGCGATTGACACGGTCTACAGCGAGGGGCAGCGGCGTTACGTCGAATCGCTTAGTTCGTATGCCCGGCAGTTTCTCGGTCGGCTCCAGCCGCCGAAGGTGGATCACGTTCATGGATTGTCGCCGGCCGTCTGCATCGAGCAGAAGACGGCGCCGCGTTCGCCGCGTTCGACCGTCGGCACCATGACGGAGATCTACGACTACATGCGCGTGCTGTGGGCGCGGATCGGCCAGGCGCAGTGCCCCAAGTGCCGGATACCGATCGGCACCCAGGCGTCCGATGAGATCGTCGAGAAGGTGATGTCACTCGGCGAGGGCCGCCGCGTGATGCTGCTAGCGCCGGTCGAGCCTTCCGGGCAAGAGTCCTACCAGACCCTGTTCAAACGAGAGCGGGCCAACGGCTACGCCCGCGTTCGCGTCGACGGCGAGGTCTATTCGCTGGACGACGAGATCAACATCGATGCGAAGCGCAACCACCGGGTCGAACTGGTCGTCGATCGCATCGTCATTCGCAAGCGGCAGACCGCTCGGATCACCGACAGCGTGGAGCAAACGCTCTCACTGGGCAGCGGTGTCATGCACGTCGCGGTGGTCTCGGACGAAGACGCCTCGCCCAGGGTCGCGAAAGAGTTCCGGTTCTCCCAGCATCACGCGTGCGATCAGTGCGGCCAGAGCTACGACGAGCTGACCCCGCATCATTTCTCGTTTAATGCTCGTATGGGTTGGTGCGAATCGTGCGAGGGGCTGGGCGTTCAGCAGGGGGCGACTCCGGCCGCGATTGTGGTTCATCCGATACGGTCGATTGCCGACGGCGCGATCGCCGGGTGGGGCGAGCTTCGGCCGGGCTCGAAACTCCACACGATCGTGGCTGCGCTGGCGAATGCCATTGGGTTCGAGCTACACAAGCCGTGGAACCGCCTCGCGGACGAGGGGCGCGCGCTGGTGGAACAATATCTCGACGGAGTCTCGCTACTCATCCTCGACTCGATCTCCGCGCTTTGCCCCGGCTCCGGCC
>JADFRH010000189.1 GCA_022561415.1 Planctomycetota bacterium | reverse complement strand
CCGGACGGTGGGACAAACGGCACGGGTCGCGTGGATCAGCGAGGCTCCGTGCAGATCACCGCTGGGCTCGGCCGCACTGATAAAAACTAAAGGCTTCTGATGGTTGAAACGATGAGGGGTTGCCAATGGATGGGCCAGTGTGTGAACGTTTTCATGGATTCCCTGGCGGCCTGTGAGCGCGCCCCGTACAGGCCAAACGCTACGTCATGGTCGAGCGATGGTCAACGACCCGAGTGCTCTGGTCAGAGGGGGAAAATTGGTAAGTTTTTTGTGGTGATTCTTGCCAAGTTAACTTTACCTGTTTTAACCATTTTAGGCTTTTGCTGGTCCGGGTGGACGGCCCTTCATCCGCCTCGGCTCATCGATGGGCCCTTTTTCGCCCGGTTCCCGTGGCGTCATAGGGCGTCACAGTTCGGAATGACCTGGGTCGGGGATGCTGATGGGGTTGTTGGGCCAGCGGGGACATAGAAGGAAGTGGAAAAACAGGCCATCGTCACTTGATCTTGACGAAGAATCTGTTACAGTTACTAGCTTGTACATTAACTGGTAAATGGGCTGGCCATTTGGGGAGGTACTGATTGGCTTCGGAGTTGGTTCGTCAACTGATTGACGCCGGCATTCACTTCGGTCACCGCGCAAGCCGGTGGAACCCGAAGATGGCGCCGTACATTTTTGGTAAGCGGAATACGATTCACATCATCGATATCCGTGAGACGGTCAAGGGGCTCCTGCGAGCCAAGAAGTTCATCGCCCGGGTCGTAGCGGGCGGCGACGACATTCTCCTGGTCGGAACCAAACGACAGGCGCGCCTGCTGATCCGCGAGAGTGCGGAGCGGGTCAGCATGCCCTACGTGGTGGATCGCTGGCTCGGCGGAACCCTCACGAACTTCCAAACGATTCGCTCTCGCGTCTCCCGCCTGGAGGAACTCGAGGTCGCCGAGACCGACGGCACGGCACTCGAGTACAGCAAGAAGATGATCGCCACCCGCGCCCGCGAGTTACGGAAGATTCGCCGCAACCTCGAGGGAATCCGGAACATGAACCGGCTTCCGGGTGCGTTGTTCATCATCGACGTTCATCGCGAAAAGAACGCGGTCCGCGAGGCGAAAAAGCTAGGCATTCCGACCGTGTGCCTGATCGATACGGATTCCGATCCCGCCTTCGCCGACGTCCCGATTCCCGGCAACGACGACGCAATGCGGGCGATCGGCGTGATCCTCGAGCACGTGGTCGAGGCGATCGAGCTCGGCAAGAAGGCACGCAAGGCACCGAAGCCGGAGCCAACGGAAGCAGATCCCGATACCGCACCGCGACGCCGTGCAAGTCGTTCCGCAGCCGCGTCGTCCGGCGAGTCTCCTTCGGCTCCGACCGGCGGTGAAGTGCCCGACGCGGCGCCGGTGGCCGTGGCCCAAGCCGAGCCCAAACCGGTCGTGAGTGAGAGCGCGGCGCCGGCGACCACGACCGAACCCGCACCGTAGTCGAGCTGCGGAACCGTACTTGCCGTCCTCGCCCTGCGGGCTTTGCAGATCGGGTATCAACCGGATGCACGTCGCCCGCGCGTCGCGGTCGAACCGTATTCAACCGTACCGTTTTCTCTCAACAGCGTAACGTAGTAAGGTATCAAAGCATGACGACCATATCCGCGACAATGGTAAAGAGTCTTCGCGACCGCATGGACCTCCCGATGATGGAGTGCAAGTCGGCGCTGAAAGAGTGCGATGGCGACGTCGAGGCCGCAATCGAGTGGCTGAAAAAGAAGCACAAGGGCAAGATGCAGGAGCGGGCCGGTCGAGACACCGGCGAGGGACGCGTGGGCGTCTTCATCGACGAGGCCGGGAAGGTCGGGGCGCTGGTCGAGGTCCAGTGCGAAACCGCTCCGGTCGGCAAGAATGAGTTGTTCGTCGAGCTGGCCAACTCGGTGGCCCAAAGGGTCGCTTCCGGGTCGGAGGCGTCACCGGACGCCGAAAGCGTCCGAAACGATCCCGAGGTGGACGAGATGTTCACCGAGGTGTTCGGAAAGCTCCGCGAGGCCATGAAGCTCCAGCGCTGTCGGCGCATCACCGGCAACTTTCTCGCGTCCTACATCCACCACGACGGCAAGAGCGGTGTGCTGCTCTCCCTCGACGCCGAACCGAAGTCGGAGCACAACGTCGCCGGCGACCTGTGTATGCACTCGCTCTTCACAAGACCCCTCGCGATTGACCGAAGCGGCGTACCGACCGAGCAAATCGACAAGGTTCGCCATGACGCGATCGAGTTCGCCATAAGCGAGCGCAAGCCCGAGGGGATCGTCGAAAAGATCGCCGAAGGCAAGGTCAACGCTTTCTACGCAGAGCGGGTGCTCATGGAGCAGTTGCACGTCAAGACCGACGACTACGGCAAGAAGAAGATCGCCGACTGCCTCAGCGAGGCCGGCGTCAAGACCGTGACCGACCTGGTCATCATGAAAGTTGGCGAATAGGGCTCACCCGGCGTCGCCCCGGCGGCGCGGCAAGCCGTCCACGGAAGGATGTAGCGCGATGGCCGATCCCAAATACCGCCGAGTCTTGCTGAAAGTCAGCGGCGAGAGCCTCTGCGTCCCCGGTACCACCGGCATCGACGGCAACGAGGTCCGCGCCCTGGCCGAGGAACTCAAGCTCGTGGTCGAACTGGGTGTGCAGGTCTGCGTCGTGGTCGGCGGCGGCAACTTCATCCGCGGCAGCGCGTTCACCAAAGACTCACCCGTCGAAGAAACAACGGCCCACTACATGGGCATGCTCGCCACGGTGATCAACGCCGTGGCCGTACAAGACACGCTCGAGTCGCTCGGGGTTCCCACCCGCGTGCAGAGCGCCCTGGCCATCGATCGCGTGTGCGAGCCGTTCATCCGCCGCCGGGCGATTCGCCACCTGGAAAAGGGTCGCGTCGTCATCTTTGCGGCCGGTACGGGCAACCCGTTTGTGACGACCGACACCGGCGCCGCGCTGCGGGCGGCTGAGATTCGGGCCGATGTGCTGCTCAAGGCGACCAAGGTGGACGGCGTCTTCTCGGCCGACCCCGAATCGGACCCCAGCGCGAAACACATCCCCAGGATCAGCTACAACGAGGTCATCGACCGGCGGCTCAAGGTGATGGACGTCAGTGCCATCGACCTCTGCCAGCGGAGCGGCATCCCGATCATCGTGCTCAACTTCAAGAAGCCCGGCAACATGAAGGCGGTCGTGCTGGGCGAGACGATCGGCACGCTGATCGACGCAGCCGGAGCGAAGTAGCACCGGGAAAACGTCGAAACGTCGAAACGTCGAAACGTCGAAAAGTCGAAAAGTCGAAACGTCGAAACGTCGAAAAGTCAAGACCTTGCGACCGTCAGGACTCCGGTGACGGGTGGCGATGGGGGTTGAGACGTGCCACTGCTCTGTGAGCAGTGCCGGGTTCGTGGTCGATCGGGACTCCGAGAGACACTGCTCGCAGAGCAGTGGCACCCACGCCGGCCGATCGGGCTCGACAAACGCGGCCATCCGGGCCACAATTCCCCGCACAGGCAAAGCCTGCTTGCAGGTTGGAGCAGATCACATGGCAGCCAGCGCGATTGAAAAAGAATGTTCCGGCAAGATGGCCAAGGCCGTCGAGTTTCTCAAGAACGAGCTTCGCACCGTACGGACCGGCCGGGCCCACCCCGGGCTCGTCGAGCACCTCAAGATCGAGGTGAAGTCCTACGGCTCGACCATGGAGCTGCGTGAGCTGGCCACCGTGTCGGTACCCGATCCGTCGACGCTGTTGGTCAAGCCGTTCGACCCTGGCACGCTGGGCGACATCGAGCGTGGGATCCAAACCTCCGACTTGGGCATCAGGCCGCAGAGCGACGGCAAGGCGATCCGCCTGCCGGTGCCGACGCTGTCGGGCGAGCGTCACCAGCAACTCCTCGCGCAGGTGAAGAAGATGGCCGAGGCCCAGAAGATCGCCATACGCAACGCCCGCCGCGACGCCAATAAATCGATCGACACGGCCGAGAAAAAAGACAAGTCGCTCAGCGAAGACGAGGCCAAAGACGCCAAGGACCGCATCCAAAAACTCACCAACAAGCACGAATCCGAAATCGACACCCTGGCGTCGGGCAAGACGAAGGAAATTGAAGAGGTTTGATCTCGGCCCGGCGGGCTCCCCGCGATTGACCACGCAGGTCGGGCTCCGCCCGACAGACCGCGTCAGGCGAAGCCCGACCTACACGGCTGAGTTTGGGGTATTGAAATGCGACATTTTCTGATCTCTGTGATTGTTGTCAGCTTGTTGGGTCTTGTCAGCCAAACGGGGTGCGTATACTACGCGTCGTATGACTATTTCCACACGGCACAGCAAACCGGCTACCCCGAGAGATTTGAGTTTCGATTGGGCAGCGAGACTTTTCGTTCCAGGATTATGCCGAGTCGGACCATAGTGGTTCTACCGTTCGTGGTATTCATACCTGGGCACAACCCTTTTCATTTTTCCTTGCTTCAAGAACAGCTCCCTGGTGAAACTGGACGCGTTACACGTATCGAGCTACGCGATGGCGATGGAAACATTCTGCTCAGCTCAGCAAGTGACGACGACATGATTTCCGGGAAGACGTCATCAGACGCTGGTGGCTTCATGAACGTCCTTACCAGGAATCCTAACTGGCGCGAATCGGAACGGCGCTATCGGCGACGCTCGAGCACCGATGGCTGGTCGAACACTCGCCCCGTCCGGATACCGCACGGTTGTACGGACTTATTCCTCAAGGTGTGGGTTGCAACGGACATTTCGGAAGAGGTTCCGCTACGTGAACGGAGTACCGAGGTAGATCTGAAGCGA
>JADFRH010000188.1 GCA_022561415.1 Planctomycetota bacterium | reverse complement strand
CGAATCACCTCGACATCCGCTCGTGTGAGGCGCTCGAGGAAGCCCTCAAGGAGTTCCCCGGCACGATCATTGCGGTCAGCCACGACCGTTACTTCCTTGATCGGCTCATCGACCGGCTGCTGGTCATGCGCCCGAGCGGGTGCGTCGTGTACGAAGGGAACTATTCGTACTACCTCGAACAGATCGAACAGGAAAGCTTGCGCGGCAAGCCCGGCGCGTCGCCGGGTCGTAAGAAATCAAAACAAAAAGCCAAACAAGCAAAGAGGTCCAAGACCGCGTCCTCTCCGTTCGATCGGCTATCGGTCGAGGAACTCGAGGAGATCGTCATGAAGCGCGAGACGGAACTCGCCGAGCTACACGAGCGGTTCGGTGAACCGGCCGTCTATCTGGATCCGGACCTGCTGATCGAGCTACGTGAGCAGGCGGAGCAGGTCGAACGCGATCTCGCCGCGGCCGACGCCGCCTGGCAGCAACGCGTCGATTCCCAGTAGCACCGCCAGGCACGATCGACTTACCGGTCTCAATGAAGAACAAAGCCCCGGCACTCGGACCGGGGCTCGATGTAACTCGTATTCGGCGAATTCGATTCGGTGGGAGCAACCTCCCGCAGCGCCTACTGGAAACGGCGTCTTACAAAGCCGACGCAGCCAAACCCGATCGCGGCAAGGACGGTTGCTCCGGGAAGCGGGACTACGACCTCTCCATCGTGCGAGAACGGGGCGAACTTTGCGTGTGTGCCGGCCAAAATCTCGTTGTACAGGTCGAAGTGAAGAACCGCGTTGTCAGGCGCATCTGCAATTCCCAACTCGTAGACGTTGATATGCCCGCCCAGCCCGACCGGAATCGGGAAGATATCAATCACATCAGCGATGGAGGACGTTATCTCAGTGAAATCACCGAGACTGAACTCCTGCCAGTCCGTGCCCGCTCCGTAAATCCCATGGGACGGCAAAGGTGACCCATTGCCAAGGAGAGGAGCGCTTCCGTCGGTTACCGTCTGCAGAAATGTCGGCGCTGAGGGAGTCGTCGGATCGACCCACCCGCCGAATCCGTCAGTCTCTTTGGGCATGAGACTAAACGTCGGCGTCAGACCCGAGTCGTACGCAATAGCAAGCCTGACGTCGGTAATCGAACCCTTGCCGCCCGGACCGTCAATATTGCCTATGGTCCAAAGACGAATCGTATCCAGCGGCGTGGCCGGTGTGAGTACCCACGTCTCGGTCACACTGTCGTAGACGCTGCCCTCAATATAAATCTGTAGCGCGGGAATCGCATGGGCCGAAGATACCCCGAGCGCAATAGCGAGCCCGGCAATTGCGACGGACATCCTACGAGTCCCGTTACTAGACTTCCGATTTGGTGCGAAAAATATTCTTCCCATCCCTTTTCATGTGCTCAGCAACAACCGAACAAGAATGACCGTAGCTCCTGAGCATCGATCCCTCTGATCCCCCAACTTACCACATTGGACCCTCCTGTGTCAAGGGTGCATCGGTATAATTAGCGCCGTGCATGTCGCCGCGTCGCTTTCCGGCATGACCCGACGGATGGCCGAACGCAGGGGATTGTTATGGGGCTTATATCGGCCCGGCCGACGGTGCGATATCGCACGTGCTCTTGCCGCAAGCCGTCGGATCCCAATGGCGCATGGACGATCAGCCATTTCGGACGGTTGGGGAACACGCATAGAGAAAGCCTCGGCACACCGACCGGGGCTCTGATGAACATTCCGAGCCGATTCCCGTGCGAGAGTACGGAACCTGAAAGCCTCTACTGGAGACGGCGTCTCACAAACCCAACACAACCGAACCCGATCACGGCCAGCACGGTCGCTCCAGGAAGCGGAACCAGGGCTGCTCCGTCATGTGAGAACGGCGCGAACTTCGCGTGCCCGCTGGCCAAAATCGAGTTGTACAGGTCAAAGTGCAGGGCCGATCCCACGGGCGTGCCGGCCAGCGACAACTCGTACACGTTGATATGCCCGCCCAACCCGACCGGAACCGGGAAGATATCAATCACATCAGCAATGGAAGACGTTATCTCAGTGAAATCACCGAGACTGAACTCCTGCCAGTCCGTGCCCGCTCCGTAAATCCCATGGGACGGCAAAGGTGACCCATCGCCAAGGAGAGGAGCACTTCCGTCGGTTACCGTCTGCAGATACGTCGGCGCTGAGGGAGTCGTCGGATCGATCCATCCGCCGAATCCGTTAGTCGTTCCGGGTGTAAACGTAAACGTCGGGGTCAGACCCGAGTCGTACGCGATGGCAAGCCTGACGTCTTCAATCGCACCCGCACCACCCGGGCCGTCAACATTGCCGATGGTCCAAAGGCGAAGCATATCGAGAGGATCCGACGGTGCGAGAACCCAGGTTTCGCTCACGCTGTCGTAGACGGCGCCTTCAATATATATCTGAAGCTCCGGAACCGCCTGCGCCGTCGCGGCTCCCATCGCTAGGGCTACACCGGCGACGACATACGCCGACGCCTTGCGCGCCACGATGCGCCCGGTCCTGTATCCTACGATGTTTCTGATCATTCCCGGTCTCCCCGTGCCGTTCCTTCGCTCCGACTCTCTGCGTTGGAATCGTTCAACCTCCGCTATCTTTCGTCAGCGATTATAGTAGCGACGTCGCGCTACGGTCTTCAAGAATATGGCACCCCAGTCCTCAAGAATAACTTCGCACTCATACGGACGTCGCGCGCCGATAATGCCATACGCGTGGCACCGTCAATGGCCGGCTCTATAAGACATACATCGGCGTGCAGCACGCGGCGGAGGTCCTATACACGCAGCGAGATGCTTTTTTGCCGTTGAGGGCATTATGGGTCTTACGAACGCCTCGACGACGGTCGGATCGAAATGAGTCCCCGACGACGTCCCATGGATCGCCGAGGACCGTTTATGGTTCCTGGCCGCTTGATACATCGCCGTGAACTCAATGCATCATTAAGGTCGGCGACAGCGACGATCCGAGCGAACAACGGAGCTAGGGCGTCGAATTCCGTGTATCGAGGCCGTCGAGTGGAAGGCCGATCGTCTGTTCCAGCCGGGCGACTGCCGTTGATGCCTCGAGCGTGGCGGTGACGAAGCCTCGATGCGCTTGCAGCAGAAGGCGCTGCGCCTCGATCAGCGTCAGGATATTGGTCTGGCCCGCCGAGTAGGAAGCCGCTGCGAACTCGAGATTCCGCTCGACCTGTGGCACCAACTCGTCGCGGTAAAAGGTGGCGGTGTGAAGCGCCGTCTGTGTCTCGTCAAGTGCGAAACGGATATCCTGGGCCGTGCGGATGAAGGCGTCCTCGTATTCTTTGAGCGCCCTCTGCAACAGGAAGTCCGCCTTGGCGATCTGCGCCTGATTCTGGTCGAACAGAGGCAACGTCATCGTTATGGCCGGCCCAAGAATCGTGTCAGCTTCCCGCTCGAAGGACGGCCCGATGGCGATCTTGGGGATGATGTTGACTTCTTCGAGACCGACCCTTGCGGCCTGGGCGCGTACGGCTTGCTCCAGCGCTCGAAGATCGAGGCGGTTCTTCCGGGCGAGCGCGATCAGCGCCTCCGGCTGCAACGAGACATCGAAGCCTTCCGGCATGGAATCGCTGAGAACGATGTCGTCCACATTGTCGGCCACCGACATCAAACGAGCCAGATGTCTTTTCGCATTGGCGGCGTCGAGTCGCGTGCGCCTGACGCCCAGTTCGGCGGCGAGGGCCTGGCCTCGCGCGAGGTTCTCGTCGAGCAGGCTGGCCGCGCCCGCCTCTCGCTGCGCCGTCACGGTGGCATGGGATTTTGTTGCCAGCTCAAGGTTTTCCTGAGCGATACGGCCCAGTTCACGGGCGGCTACCGCGCTCAGGTAGGCCGACCTGGTTTCCATCGCCAAAGCCGCCGCGCGGTGCGCGATCCGCATGATTGTTTCATCGAGCGCAGCCTGTGCAACATCCTTTCGTTTCGGTATCTGCCACAACTCCATGATGTTTTGCGCGAAGGAGGCTTGGATGTTGCTGCGACCGCCTCCTTCGGGGAACTGGGCCGAGAAAGCAAATGTTGGATTCGAGAACAAACCCGACTGCACCCAATCCGCCTTGGCGACGCCGATGGACATGAACTCGGCGTGCAGCTTGCGGTTGTTGAGCAGGGCTACTCGAAGAGCCTCTTGCAGGGTCAGACCGTCCGCCAACACGGCTTCGATTTCTTCGGGCGTCAGCAGCGGGGGCAGCACTTCATATTCGATATTGCCCAGACGCGCTGCGCGTCGCGCCGCATCGTGCGACGTGGCCACCACGATGAACATCGGTTGGCCGATGAAGTGCACCGTGTCGGTCGCCAGGATCGGGTCGTCGTGGATGATCGGGCCGCAATCGTTCGTGCCCGGAATGTCGGCCGACGTGAATACCGCCACCACGCCGGGCGCGGCCTTCACGCGATCCAGATCCATGTTGACGATGCGCGCATGCGCTTGCGTGCTCATGCCCAGCGCCGCGTGCAGCGTGCCGGCCAGCTCAGGAATGTCGTCGGTGTATGTGGCGGTGCCCGCAACATGCAGGTGCGCAGATTCGTGCGGGCGCGAAATGCCCACCACAGCGCCGCGCTGGCCGAGCACATGATCGAGATGCGTCATGGGGCCGGTGAATGTGCCAAGTGCACACTGCCAGGAAAGCTGCGCCAACCATGCCGGGGCTAGCTCCGCGTCTCGCTTGGGCGCGCCGCTTGTGGGCTTGGTGGCTTTTGGGCGGCAGCGCGGTTCTGTTCATCCAGAGAAATGATTTCCAGGCTGATGCCGATTTCGCGGCTGAAAGACGAAATGAGGCACAGGAAAGCCTCAACGGTGCTATTAGAGCAGGA
>JADFRH010000187.1 GCA_022561415.1 Planctomycetota bacterium | reverse complement strand
GATACTCGCGGCCTCGGTTGCACAGAAGCCATCCCACGTGTCGACGCAGCAGAACGGGTCGACCGCACACACCAGATTGCAACAGCTTTCGTCCTCACATCCGCCGCCACCGTTGCCGGCATCGCAAGCGCCGGTGCTGGTGGAGCAGGCCGGGAACGATCCCGTACACAGTCCCTGGGCCTCGGCCGCACAGGTCGAGTCCCACGTGACGTCACAGCAGAACGGATCGGCCGCGCAGGTCGTTTCGCAGCAGTTCGCATCGTCGCAGCCGGGCGAACCATTGCCACCAGTGGCGAAACAGTCGCCGGCGGCCACATCGCACAGCGGCTGCGTGTCACAGCGCAGCGCCAGCGTTCCGGGTCCCTGGCTACCGACCGTAAAGCCGCCGATTCGAATCATGTAGCTCTGACCCTGTACGGCGCTGAAGGTCAGACGTGAGTCGAACGCCCCGGCGCCGCAATCGTCGTCACTGCACGCGAGGGGTTGGCCGGTCGGCGGACAGGTACACCCGTCATAGACCGCGAGCTTGGTGTCGTAGTCGCTGCCGCAGAGGCTCGCCGTGATCGTTCCGTTGCACGTCGCCTCGTAGCAGAACCAGATATCAGCAGCCACCTGCGTTGTGCCGAAACCGAAGTCGCAGGTGGCCGGTTCATCCGGACCATCCGTCGTGGCCAAGATATTGTCGAACCCGGTGTCGCCGTCGAATACCGCAATGGCATCCGCGCAGTCATCGTTGTCCGGACGCTCCAACAGACAATTCGCATCGCAGCCGTCGCCAGGCACGTTGTTTCCGTCATCACATTCCTCAAGGGACAGCGCCACGTGACCATCGCCACAGAAACCTTCTTCGAGTTCGCATTTCTCGTCGCAGCCGTCACCGGGCACGAGGTTCCCGTCGTCGCACGCTTCGCCGGACTCCGGCACACCGTTTCCGCAGACCGGATCAGTAGTTCCACCACCGCCACCGCCGCCACCGCCACCGCCGGTGTCGTCCGGAATGTCGCAGGCATCGCCGAAGCCGTCGCCGTCCGAGTCGGTCTGGTCCGCATTGGTTGCGTCCGGACAATTGTCATCATCATCCACCACGCCATCACCGTCTCGGTCTCCCTCGCAGACGTCCCCGACGCCATCGTCGTCCGTATCGAGCTGATCCGGGTTCGCGTCACCGGGACAGTTGTCCACATCGCCGCAGACGCCGTCGCCGTCGCGATCGTCGTCAGGGTCCATCGGACATACGTCACAGAGATCGCCCCGTCCGTCGAGGTCCGTGTCCTCTTGGAACGGGTTCTCGTCGATGACGCAGTTGTCGTCGGCGTCCGCTACTCCGTCACCGTCTCGATCGTCGCGAGACGATGGGCCGCCGTCGCCACCCGGAACGAACGTCGCCGTGATCGAAGCCACCTCACCTAGGTCGACCGTGATCGGATTTTCGGAGCTCGGCACGTCCGCGCCGGACCACTCCGAGAACTCCCACCCATTTTCCGAAACCGCCGTCAGCGTCGCATTCGTGCCCGAAACGTTCTGATTCACGACACCCTGCCCGAGGATCCGCACGTCCACGCGAGTCGCCGAGCCCGGCGGCGGGTCCGTCGCTCCGCCGTTGCTCCCCCCGCCGAGAGGACCGCCACATGCTCCCAGCAGGACCAACAGCAGCGAAAACCCGCTTAGTGCGGGAATGCGTAATTGCAGCGCCAAACGACTCGACAACATCAGAAGCCTCCTCCGGAATCCGTCTCGCGGACTCCATGCGCCCAAAAAGAACAACTCGACAGGTTCGTGAAAGGTGAATTCTCCACTCCAACAAACTGTATGCCCGCACCAAGGTTCAAGGCAAGCGATTCACCGGTGGCCTGCCGCTTATCGGGGCCGGATTCTCGCCGTACTTGAAACCAGCCGCCGATCCAGCTAGGTTATCCGCTTTCGGACCTCCCGGCCAATGCGCCGAGAGGCACTGTTTGACGGACAAAACCGGACCATGGACGATCATTTTCGGGTCGGAATCGGCTACGACATCCACCGCCTCGCTGAGGGTCGGCGCCTTGTCGTCGGCGGGATTGAGATCGAGCACGACCAAGGGCTCGTGGGCCACAGCGACGCCGACGTCGTCCTCCACGCCGTCACGGACGCGGTTCTAGGGGCGGCCGGCCTGCCCGACATCGGCGATCTCTTCCCGGACACGGACGCGAAGTACAAGGACGCCGACAGCCGGATGTTGCTGAAGGACGCCATGGAGCGGGTCAAGACGAAGGGTTTTCGGGCGTGCAACCTGGACGTGATCGTCCACGCCGAAGCGCCGAAACTCTCACCGTACAAACGGAAAATGGCGGAGTCGATCGCCGCACTCGTCGGGTTATCGCCCGATGACGTCAGCGTCAAAGCCAAGACCAACGAGGGCATGGGTCCGCTCGGTCAGTCCGACGCCATCGCCTGCACGGCCGTCGCGTCGCTGCGATCCGGCAAAGTGAAGAGTGGAAAGTGAAGAGTGAAGAGTGAAGAGTGTTCCGCAACTCTTCACTCTTCACTCTTCACTCATTCCACACTGTGTGCATCATCGTGTCCCCCACCTCGAAACGAGGTGGGCCACTCACGAAGACGTAGGACGGCGATCGGGCGTGATTGCCGCTGATCGCAAGTGAGCGCAAGATTGCCATGGGACTTGTCGTTTACAACACGCTGACACGAAAGAAGGAACCGTTCAAGCCGGTCGAGCCCGGCAAGATCGGCATCTACCTCTGCGGTCCGACGGTCTACAAGCCCAGCCACATCGGTCACGCGGTCGGACCCATCATATTCGATGCGATCAAGCGATATCTCGTCCACTGCGGTTGGGACGTGACTTGGGTCGTCAACATCACCGACGTGGACGACAAGCTGATCGTCGAGGCGGCCAAGCAGAACACCTCGACCTTCGAGCTGGCCAAGCGGATCACCCACGACTACCTCGATGCCATGAGGCGGCTGCACGTCGACGGCATCGACCTCATGCCCAAGGCGTCGGAGCACATCGGCGACATCATCGGGATCATCAAGCGGTTGGAGGAAAAGGACATCGCCTACGCATCGAGCGGCGATGTCTACTTCGACGTCTCCAAGCACAAGGGATACGGCAAGCTCTCCAACCGCAAGCTCGAAGACCAGGAGGGCCAGCGCGACCTCCAAAGCGCCGAAAAACGCAACCCCGGCGACTTCGCCCTCTGGAAGGCAGCCAAGCCCGACGAGCCGGACGAGGTCAAGTTCGATTCGCCCTGGGGACCGGGCCGCCCGGGCTGGCACATCGAGTGCTCGGCCATGGCCGAGCGCTATCTCGGCGAGACCTTCGACATTCACGGCGGCGGGCTCGACCTCATTTTTCCGCACCACGAAAACGAAATCGCCCAGTCCGAAGCCGCCAATGGAAAGCCGTTCGCCAATATCTGGATGCACAACGGCCTGACGCGCGTCAACACGAAGAAGATATCCAAGTCCGACGCCTCACCGGAGATGCAGGCCGCCCTGGCGAAGATGACCCTGCACAACCTGCTGGACGAATACCCCGGCGAGCTGATCCGCTTTTTCGTGCTCAGCACGCACTACCGCCGCCCGATCGAATACTCCGAAGAGGAGATCACCGGCAAACGCAAAGGACTCGATACGTTCTACCGCTTGTTCGAGCGCGTCGAACGCATCTGCGGCGAGTCGCCCTACGCGGCCGAACCCTCCCCCGTTTCCAACGGGGGAAAGAGGGGGGATGAGCAACCTCGAAATATCAAAGAAGCCACGCTTGCCTCGGCCGGTAAGGAGCTCACCGAATTCTTCCACCGTGCGATGGACGACGACTTCAACACGGCCGCCGCCATCGCCGCCATGTTCGACTTCGCGGGTGTCGTCAATCGCGTGATCGAACAGGAGAAGCTCGATACCGGCGGATCTGACGACGCCAAGAAAGACGTGCTGTCGGCCACGGAGCATCTGATCGCGACGGCGCGCTTGATCGGGCTGTTCCTCGACCCGCCCGAAAAGACCGCAACCGCAGACAACGGCCTGACCGACCAAATCATGCAGATCCTGATCGAAGTGCGCCAACTCGTTCGCAAGAACAAAGACTTCGCCACGGCCGACCTCATCCGCGACCGCCTCACCGAAGCGAAGGTCACCCTCGAAGACCGACCCGACGGCACCATCTGGCGCAAGGCCTAGCCAGCCGGCCGCACCTTGGACAACTTTTCCTCTTCGCCGGGGCCTACTCTACGAGCTCGATTCAGCCGTAGCGTCGATAGCGTCAAATTGACGTCTATCTTGATTTTCTTGGCGATCTTTCCGGCTTCGATTCCGGGATCGTTGATGCCCATGCCGAACTCGCTCAGCACGACGTTGAAATTCGAGCGAATGGTCATCAGGTCGCCGGGCGCGATCTTCCTGGTCTTTTCGCTTTCTGGTTTGAGCGTGATGCGGGCGTTCACCGTCATTTCCTTTTCCTGCCCCACGAGCGACAGGGTGCCGACCAGCTTCGCCCGGTAGATCGTCGAATCCTCGCGCTCTCTGACGAGCTTGACGTTTGTCACATCCGTAATCGTGAACTCGATCACGGGATACCCATCGTTGTCGAGCCAGCGCTTGGCCTGCATGTGCTCGTTCATTGACGCATTGCCCGTATCGAGCGAGATCACCGGCAGCACGAACTTCCCGGCCGCCAACTGTGCGGGAAGCGCGCCGGCGCTGGTGGGCGTCACGACGTAACCGGCAAGCTGCAACGACGTGCCCTTGATCTTCTCGACCTTGGCGTTGGAACGGAACGTCACGTGCGGCGCCTTGGCAGCCAGGACGTAGTAGACTTCTCCGAGCTTGGCGTGCTCGTCGGGTACCACGATGCCCGCGCCTTCGCCTCGCGCGTCTTCCGCGGCGTTCGTGGAGCCGGCAAACAAGACGGCAGAACCAACCAACAACCAGAGCGTCTTGTTG
>JADFRH010000186.1 GCA_022561415.1 Planctomycetota bacterium | reverse complement strand
CCAGCGCCCAACCAAGGTTCACCGCCGTCGGTCGGGTCGCCATCAGGGTCTCGCACGCGCGATCGAGCGCATCGCCGGAAGCATCGGCGCGCAACGCCAAGCACACCCACCTAAGTCTCTAGGCCCAGCGACTCGCGTGCGGCCCGACGAAATGTGCGGCAACGACGGCGGGCGTCCAGAGCGGCCTCCCGGTCGGCAGATTCACCCGGATAGCGAAACATGACGGCGAAGTCCGAAAGAAAGGCGAGGTCTTCCCGGTATGCGTCCCGCATCGGTTCTCGGTCAAGCAGGCGATCGAGTAGGGATACAAGGTCGTGAGTCTTGGCAGAGGAACGTCCGGCTTCACAGAGCCGCGCTTTGAGATATTTCTCCGCACACTGCTGGGCATGGAAACAAGCGCCATCGTAACTCGGGTTCTTCCTCGCTCGGCATTCGCGTTCGAGGATAGCGAAATCGCCCTCGGCCTTGGTCACCCATTCAGCGGCAATCTGCTTCATAGAGCACTTTGCCTTCTTCTATGATTCCCCGCATAAAGTCGTCGCCGATCGCCAATCGGTCGCGAACGGTCTCGGGTGTTCGCACGACGAGGTCAACCGGGAACGCCGGTCGAAGCTTCATCCGCATCTGCACGGATTGATTGACGCTCTTGCCCTCGAATGGAAGGATGACCAGCAGGTCCACATCCGAATCGTCGGTCACGTTGCCGCGCACATGAGAGCCGAACAGGATCACACGTTCAGGGTGAAATTCTCGCCCGATGCCTTGGGCGAAGTCTTTGATGTCGTTCATGGTTACCATCGTGTGATTCGTCTCATATCACCGAATCCAGCCCACGTAACGTCCTCATCCTACGCAGCACATCATGCCCATAATGATCGCGCGCGGCAAGCCGGTACGAGCCCACGCCGGATCGGGCTCGTCCGTGCGCCGAGTCTGCCGGGCATCGGTCACTGGCACATAGAATCTCCACGGCCGTCCAATCGCTCTCGGCCTTTTCTTGCCACTGTCGGAGAGCTTTGCCGATTTCATCGCTCTTAGATGACCCTTCCGGACTTCTCGGCGAAGTAGACGATGCTGTTGACAACCGATCGCGAACGGTTGTATTCAGCGGGGGTCTTTACGATGATGTCGAACGCTGCGGGATAATCCGCCACGAGTCGCCGGACGGCACCGTACCGCTCGCGCGGCGGGAGGGGCGTCTCGGCAACGACCAGGAGATCCACATCGGAATCGTCGGTGGCCAAGCCACGAGCGAACGAGCCAAAAAGCAGGACTCGGTCAGCATGAAACCCATGGCCGATCCGCCTGCCCAACTCCTCCATTTGGCTCATTGTCACCATCACACAATCCTTAAATCTTAGTTGCAGACCCGGCACAGCTCACGCCGTCGTCATTTTCGCCACATCATGCCTTGGGCGATCGGAGGCCCGCCCGAACGCGCAGATTCAGATTTTCGCGTTCCCGTCGTAGCTGACAATAGTCTCCCATTCGCTGAGGTCGGAGCGGGCGATGACGGCCATGACCGGCTCAGTGTCCGACATGTTAAACACCCCGTGCGACAAACGCTACTTGTCGTCTTTTTTCTTCTTCTTGCTTTTCTTACCGAAGAGGCCTTCGGTTAGGCTCTTGGCGACGTCACCGAGGGGGTCGGATTTCTTGACGTTATTGCCGTCCTCGGCTTTCTCGTCGTCAGATTTGTCCGCGTCTTTTTTTCCGCCGAGGCCTCCCAACAAGTTGCCCAGGTCCAGGCCGGGAACTTTCTTGCCGAGGTCCACTTTGGACAGCGCCTTGCCGATCGCCTCGTCGGTCTGCTTGCGCGCCTCGGCGGCCAGGATCCCCGCGCCCGCCGCCTTGAGCGCCTCGGCGAACTTGGCGTCGTCGATTCGGATTCTGAGGTTGTCGAGCGGACCGCGCAAACCAAGTGGAATCGTAAACCGTTCGACCGCTACGCTCTTGCCGCCGATGGAGATGGTGGTGTTGTGCAGCGTGACCTGCATAGGCAGATCAAGATAGACACCACCGGTCGTGCCAATGGTTCCCCGCAATGTGACATCCATCGTACCGCCGGCCATAGGCGGCGCGCCGTCGCCGGAAAGGTTGCCGGCGATTTTTTCCACCGACAAGCCGCGATACTCGAAGTCGACGGTGTTGCTTCCCTTGCCGGCACAAACCGCGCCGAGTTCGAGCGCCAGCCGTAGCGTATTCGCGCTCGAAGTAATTTCAATCGTCGGCACGGCCTCGCTCAGCAGTGGATGCGTCGACAGATTGTGCGCCCTGATGTCGAGTGTTTCGCCGTTGAACGCACCCGTGCGAACCTTCTCCGCTACCAACTCGGTCACGGCGAACGTAGGCGCACCGCCGATGAGGTGGTTGGCCGCGACGCGCCGGTAGCCCAGCGCTTCGACCTCTCGTTCCAGCCGCTGCGTAAGCGACTCGCCCTCCGGCGCATCCTGCCCGGCCATGAGTTCCCGCGCCGGACCGGAGAGTTTCTCGACCCATTGCCGCATTTGGCTGAGTCGCTGCTGCCACTGACCCGGATTGCGAAGGTAATCCTTGAGCGTCTTTTCGCCCTGCCTGAGGTCGAGCTTCAGAGACGGCACGCTCCAGCGCCCGACCCGTCGGCCCGGTGCCGCACGCTTCTCTCCGCTTGACGCATCAGAGATAACGACCCGATCGAGCCTCAGCCGCTTACGTAACAGGCTCGTCGAACTGACGTCGGCCTCAATCTTCGCGGCGCGGAACAAATCGGTGTCGAGCGCGTTGGGGTCGGTCATGGCCAGGCCCGTCAGCGTCATACGCCCGGCCGCCAGGTCAATGTCGGCACCGGCGAGATCAACCGTGGCCCCGTTGGCTTGCTCGAGGCCGCGCTTGAGAGCGGCCGTGATGATCGGCCCCGACAGCAGCGACTGCGCCGTCACCAACAAGGCAATCACGAGCACACAGAATACGACGCCGGCCGGTCGGATCACTTTGCCCTTGGCTTCCAGGGTGGAGGCGTAATCTTTTTTCTTGCCCCGACCGAACAGAATGAACACGAGCAGCTTGACCCACCCCTTGGCCATCCACTTCCGGTACCGCTCGGATCCCTCTTCGAGCCCCGCCATTTTTGCACGGAAGCTCGTCACAGCCTTGATTAGCCCGAAGCCCGCGGCGACGCCCAGGATCAAAGCCAACACCAACCCGCCGGTCGTCACGTAATATTCAAATCCGCAAAGTGCCAGCACGGGCGCGTTGATGGCGGCCGCAAACAGCGCCTGCGCCGGGCCGTCGAGCAGCACACGTCCCAGCCCGAACGAAACCGAAACCAGAAGCAACGAGAGAACCTTCGCCGCGACGGCCACCAGTGCCGCCAGCGCCAGATTCGCATTGAGAACAATCAGCAACAGCGTAAGCAATACGATCAACCCCGGAGCCTGCGCGAACCCCGGCGTGAACCCCAGCGCTGCCCCCAACACACAGGCCATCATAATTTGAGCCGGCGTCGCACCGCCCCGTAAAATTCGGACAAACTTCCTAACGATCATGGCTTAGTTCTCAGTTTTCAGTTGTCAGTTGTCAGTCAAGAGCCATCAGCCGTCGGCTCGTTTTCCGCGTTGCGATCGTAGTTGATGATGTTTTCCCATTCGTTGGGGTCGGAGCGGGCGACGACGGCCACGACCGGCTCGGTGTCCGATAGGTTGAACACCTCGTGCGGCACGCCCGGCTCGATGAAAATGAAATCGCCGGCCGAGTTCTCGATCGACTTCTTCAGCCCCGGGCCGTACTCATGCCGAACGTTGCCCTTGAGAATGTAGAGCATCACCTCGAAGTCCACGTGAATGTGCGCATGGGCGACCCCGCCCGGCGGAATGGTCGCGACGTTCATCGAGAGCTTCTTGGCGTTGGTGTTCTTGCCCGACAGCCCGGCCTTGTAGCGAATGTTGTTCCACTGACGAAACGTGTCACTGCCGCGAACCACCGAAATCCCCTCGTTTTCCTCAACGTAATCTGCCAGATTGATTCTTGCTTCTGTCATCATATGTCTCGTTGTCAGTTGTCAGTTGTCTGTGGTCAGCTGGAAGCTGTCAGCCATCAGCCAGGGTGTTGCGGCTCGGATCCGACCTTCGTCCCTGTGTCCCTCAGTCTCTGCGTCCCTTCTTCCGCTAGTTTCTGCTCTTAAACATGCGTCCAAAGCCGCCGAGGATCGAGCCCTCTCCCCTGCCGCCGCGCGACGGCAGGTTTGCCAGAATGCGCCCGGCCAGCCGCGTGAACGGTAGCGACTGCATCCACACCGTTCCCGGTCCGCGAAGGGTCGCCAGGAAGAGCCCCTCGCCGCCGAATAGGCTGTTCTTGATTCCGCCGGTCATCTGAATGTCATAATCCACCGACGGCTGCATGGCGACCAGACAGCCGGTGTCCAGGCGCAGCGTCTCACCGGCCGCGAGTTCCTTCCGATGAATGGTCCCGCCCGCGTGAATGAACGCCAAGCCGTCGCCCGTGAGCCGCTGAAGAATGAATCCCTCGCCGCCGAACAGCCCCGCGAGAATCCTCTTCTGAAACGCGATGCCGATCTGTACCCCGCGCGCGGCGCACAGGAACGCATCCTTCTGGCAAATGAGTTCACCGCCGAGCTGGTCGAGGTGCATCGGGATGATCTTGCCCGGATAGGGCGCGGCGAAGGCCACTTGCTCACGCTTGTTGCCCGTGGCGCCGAACGTGGTGAGGAAGAGCGACTCACCGGTGACCATGCGTTTGCCGGCGTCGAAGAGCTTGCCGAGGAACCCTTGATCCTTGCTCGGATCACCGAAGACGGTTTGCATTTCGATGCCCTCGGTCATGTACATCATGCCGCCTGCCTCGGCCACGACCACCTCGCCGGGGTCCAGTGTGACCTCGACGAACTGCATGTCGTCGCCGTACAGCTCGTAGTCGATCTCGTCGGCCCGCCGCCCGCGCGGTG
>JADFRH010000185.1 GCA_022561415.1 Planctomycetota bacterium | reverse complement strand
CAGCCCGGCTTTCTTGACCGACTCGATCCCGTTCGCGCTGGCTACGACAACCACCCCGGAAGGTAGCGTTCCCGATGCACTGGCCGCAGTGCTGACCGATGGCACAAGCACACCCGCGGCGCCGGCGGCCGCTACCGATTGAATAAACCCCCGTCGTGACAGATCGCTCATGTGTATCTCGCTTCTTTCAAGAGTTTCTATTTGATCAACTCGCTCGACGCACGGTATGCCCGGTCGGGCTTGGTGTCTTGATTCGCCTGGTGATGTCGAACGCGACACCTTCGAGTTCGAGCAATCGTTTTTTCTGCGCGACCCCGCGCGGCGAGGAGAAGCCGCCGATCGATCCATCGGCACGAAGCACACGATGGCACGGGATCACCAGCGGGATCGGATTGCGCGCCATGGCGCTGCCGGCCGCCCGCGCGGCGGCGGGGTTGCCCGCCGACCGGGCGAGGTCGCAGTAGGAAGCGATCTTGCCGTACGGAATCCGACGGCACGCCCGCAGCACCGCCTCGCGATAGGGCGATGCGTCGGCCAGGTCGATTCCAACATCAAACGTCGTTCGCCGGCCGGTGAAATACGCTCTGACCTGATCCTGAAACCGGCGTAGCACATCGGTCTTTTCGGCGGCATCCGGCCACGACTCGGCGATCATTCGGCGAATCGCATGGGCGGGACCGGGAAGATAGGTGGCGACAAGGAAATTGTCGTGCGCGACGAATCCGAAGCTGCCCCACGTCGTGTCGAGAATCGTAAACTGCATCGTTTCGCTCTCCGGGGATTACGCGACCGAGCAGCCTTGGCGCCGCACAGCTACCTACACAATTACGAGGGATCGTCGGGACCGTCAACTGAGCGAGCAAATCGGGCAGTGTGGGGCCGACCTGCGGGAGGATCGCTTTTCCCATCCCAGGTGGTTACCATGACCCGTCTTGCGGCCGTGCTCGCGGTGCGTCATCGCATGTGCCGGTCCGATCGGCACCGCCCGTCTGCGGCGACCGGATTCGGGAAGCCGAGGAGAACTATGTGGCTGCCAACTACAAGCTACCTTTTGTGGGGCGAATATTCTGGAAAGTCTTCGCCGCGACCGTCGTGCTGCTCGTGGCGGGGTGGATTCTCATACCCCGGGTGTTCGGCTACGAAATCGAGTCGCAGGATTACGGCGGTTCGTCGATATGCGCACCAATTCTTGCCTACCTGATACACCTGTGGATTCTTCCCGGTCCCGATTCCGAAACGGGCGATGAATAGAAGCGTGCCTGCTGATGTTGGCTTTTCGGCGACGGCGTCTTATGCGTGCCGAGTCGGAAGAGGGTAGGGTGGTAGCCGATGGCTGATAAACAGTATGACGTGTTGGTGGCGGGGGCGGGGCCGGCCGGCTCGACGGTCGCAAATCTTCTCGCTGCCAAAGGGCGTGAGGTTGCTCTGGTAGACCGCGACAAGTTTCCGCGGGCGGTCCTCTGCGGTGGTTGGCTTAATGCTCTGGCGACGCCCCTGCTCGAACAGCTCGGTGTGGATACCGGTTCGTACTCGGCACGCGCGTGCAGCGACATCACCTTCTACAAGGAAGATTTCTCCGAGTCGGCCACGCCGAAGTGTGAAGAGGCTCCGGGAAGCCTGATCGATCGCGCAGCGTTTGATCACCGGCTCGTGACCGCCGCGAAAAAGCAGGGGGCCACGTTGGTGTTGGGGAGCGCGGTCGTCGGCGCGAACTTGGGCGAGTCGAGCGTGGCGGTCGAGTTGGCCGACGGGCGTCGCCTCGACGCGAAACTTCTCGTGCTGGCAAGTGGACGGGGTTCCGCTCTGTTGGAGCGCTTTCGCGCAGGCATGACCACCGGCGGTTCCGTCCGATGGAGTGCCCAGGTCGAGTCGCCGCTGAAGAGCAAGGACGCGCCGAAAGAACCACGCATGGGTATTGTTCTGGGGCTCGAATGCACGGCCGGCTTCGGAGTGTTGTCTGTCGCCCCGGATCGGGTGTCGGTCAGCGTGTCGTGGGCGGGTGAGCGCGAGAAGGCCGTTCCCGCGCTGATCAATCTTTGCCGACGAGCCTATGAGAAGGAACTCTTGCCGCTCGATCTGTCGCGCGCCGCCAGTACGGTCAAGCCGGTCGCCACGCCGGCGTCGGCCGCACTCGATGTCGAGACGCACGTCGGCAAGCACCTGCTGGTGATCGGTGAGGCCGGCGGCTTCGTCGCGGCGGTGAGCAACGAAGGGGTCTATCCGTCCATGTGGTCGGCCAAGATCGCCGCAGACGTCTTGGACACAGCGCTCCAAAGCACGCGATCCCAGGAAGAGCTCATGGCGTTCGATTCCCAGTGGCGTATTCAGATGGCCGACTACCTCCGATCGCCCCACACGGACATCCAGTTCCTGTTGCCCCTGATCTTCTCGAATCAGCCGATGGCCGACCGTATGGGCACCGCGTTTTTCTCCGGCGACAACATCTGACACCGCAGGCTTCGCCGCCCGGTTTTCCACGCCCGGCTCATCAAGTACGCTATCCGGCGGGTTCCGCTGAGCGGAGTCCGCGAGGGTTAAAGCCCTCGGTTCAGGGGCTCCGTTTTTTATCGGGAGGCTGCTTGCCATGACTTCGGTTCAACACATGCCGCGAAGACTCCGTCTCGTTGCACTAGGGCTCATGCTGAGCGGCCTCTCGTTCGGGTGCAGCACCATCGCGCCTCTTTGGAGGCTCGGGGGCGAGGACCGCGCGTCCGGCTGGGAATATGGTCGCAAGCACTACGCCAAGCGTGAATACCAGATTCCGATGCGCGACGGCGTTCGGCTGTTCACGGCCGTCTATACCCCCAAGGACACGTCCAAGAAGTACCCGTTCCTGCTGTTTCGCACGCCGTATAGCTCCGGTCCCTACGGCGAAGACAAGTATCCGCGCCGGTTGCGCGGCATGCGGGCGTTCGCGAAGGAGGGGTTCATTTTCGTCGTTCAGGATGTGCGAGGCCGGTTCATGTCGGAGGGCGAGTTTGTCAACATGACGCCGCACGTCGCCAACAAGAAGAGCGATTCCGATGTCGATGAGAGTTCCGACACCTACGATTCGATCGAATGGCTCCTCGAGAATATTCCGAACCACAACGGCAAGGTCGGCATGTGGGGTGTCTCCTACCCGGGTTTCTATACGGCTGCGGGTACGATCGATCATCATCCGGCGCTGGTGGCCGTCTCCCCGCAGGCGCCGATCGCCGACTGGTGGTACGACGATTTCCATCACCACGGCGCGTTCTTCCTGCCGCATTCGTTCAACTTCATGGCTACGTTCGGCAAGCCGCGACCGAAGCTGACGAAGGAATGGGGTGAGCGTTTCGATCACGGCACGCCGGACGGATACAACTTCTTCATGGAACTCGGATCACTCGCCAACGTCAACGAAAAGTACTTCCACGACGAGAACCCCATGTGGAACAATGGGGTTGCGCACCCGAACTACGACGAGTTCTGGCAGAAGCGCAACATCCTGCCGCACCTCAACAACGTCTCGCCGGCCGTCATGACGGTAGGCGGTTGGTTCGATGCCGAGGATCTGTACGGGCCGCTCAATATCTATCGCTCCATCGAGGAGAAAAACCCGGACGTGTACAACATTCTGGTCATGGGGCCTTGGGCCCACGGCGGGTGGGCGCGGAGCAAGGGGGACCATCTCGGACACGCCCAATTCGATAGCAACACCGCCGAGTACTATCGCGAGAACATGTTTCTGCCGTTCTTTCTGCATTTCCTGAAGGACCGAGCCTGGGACAAGTTGCCCGAGGCCTACATGTTCGAGACGGGTGTGAACGAATGGCGCAGCTTTGACGAGTGGCCCCCGCCCGGCCTCGAACACAAGAGCCTGTTCTGTCACGCGGGAGGGGGGCTGGCGTTCGAGCAGCCAGGCGAGTCGACGCCGACCTTTGACGAGTACATCAGCGATCCCTTTAAGCCGGTCCCTTTTACCGAAGCCGTCTCGAAGGGAATGACGCGCAACTACATGACCGATGACCAGCGCTTCGCGGGCCGACGCCCCGATGTGCTCGTGTATCAGACGGACGCTCTGGAGGAGGACGTCACGTTGGCCGGTCCCATCACGGCGGACCTCTGGGTCTCGACCTCCGGCACCGATTCGGACTGGATCGTCAAGCTCATCGACGTACTTCCGTCAGACACGGAAGACTACGAAGACATTCCGAGCGGGATGCACATGGGTGATTATCAGATGATGGTGCGCAGCGAGGTCATCCGTGGACGCTTCCGCAACAGCAACGAGCATCCCGAGCCGTTTTCGCCGAATCAACCGACCCACGTCGAACTCGAATTGCAAGATGTGTTCCACACGTTCCAAAAGGGCCACCGCATCATGGTGCAGATCCAGAGCACCTGGTTCCCGCTCGTGGACCGCAATCCGCAGACCTACGTGGACATCTATCACGCGAAGGCCGAGGACTTCCGCAAGGCCACGCAGCGCGTCTACCGCTCCGGCGAGCGTCGCTCCCAGGTGCAGGTTCACGTGCTGCCGCAGAGACGCCCATGACCACCGCACGCTCGGCGACCCGGTCTCGTAGCACGACGGCGCAACCCGCGCTGCTCGTCCTGTGCGTCGCTTCGATGCTCGCCTGCGGGTGCCGTCAGCCGGCCGAGCGTCTTTCCACCGATCCGGCCCGACCCATCCGCATCGTGGTCCCGTTCGCCGCCGGCGGCGGAACCGATCTCTTCGCCCGCATCATGGAGGAAGCAATCGAGCGGAATCGTCTCCTGCCGCAGCCGCTGCTGATCACGAACGTCGACGGCGCCGGCGGCACCATCGGAAGCCGGCGGGTCAAGAATGCAAAGCCGGACGGCTACACCGTGCTCCTTCTGCACGACGCGATCGTCACGGCCCGATACGCGGGCAAAGCCCCCTACGGCCCCGAAGCGTTCGTGCCCGTCGCCGCCACCGGCGAATTGGGACTCGTGCTC
>JADFRH010000184.1 GCA_022561415.1 Planctomycetota bacterium | reverse complement strand
CGTCACGAAGTCGTTCGGCGCCTTCAAGGCGGTGGACGATCTCTCGCTGGAGGTGCCGGCCGGGTCGATTTATGGCTTTATCGGCCCCAACGGCAGTGGCAAGACCACCACTCTGCGCATGATCATGCGCATTTATCATCCCGACCCCGGAGACGGTCTGATTCGCGTGCTCGGAGAGGACGCCCACGGTGCCGCACACGATCGAATCGGCTATCTACCGGAAGAACGAGGCCTCTACAAGAAAATGAAGGTTCGTGAGGTCTTGGCGTTCTATGCCGAACTCAAGGGGCGGCGCGACCACAAGGGGGTTATCGCTTCATGGCTCGATCGAATGGAACTCTCGGATTGGGCGGACAAGAAGGTCGAAACGCTTTCGAAGGGCATGTCGCAGAAAATTCAGTTCATCGCGGCCGTGATTGCCGAACCCGATTTGGTCATTCTGGATGAGCCGTTTTCGGGGCTCGATCCGGTCAACGCCGACGTGCTTCGCAAGGCGGTTCTCGATCTGAGGGAAAAGGGCACCACCGTCATCTTCTCGACGCACGACATGGGCGTCGCGGAAAAAATGTGCGACTTCATCTTCATGATTTTCAAAGGAAAAAAAGTTCTCGACGGCACGTTGGACAGCATTCAGACCCAATACGGTCAGGACACGGTTCGCGTCAAGCTTGCCGAACGTGACGGCGATCTCGCCGACCTGCACGGCGTCGAGAAAGTTACCGATTTTGGACAAACTCAGGAACTGCGCATGGCACCGGGCACAGATACACAGGAACTGCTGTCACAGCTGATGGGGCGGGGCAGGGTGACGCACTTTGAATTGGCCCGTCCATCGCTCCACGACATTTTTGTCCGCATCGCCGATCCCGAAGCGGAGGCGGCGGCCGAGGAATCCGTCGCGCAGGAGGCTAGCCGTGCGTAAGATTCTTGTAGTCGCCGTTCGCGAGTATTCGGCCGCCGTTAAGACGAAAGCCTTCGTCATTACGCTAGTGGCCATGCCCGTCTTGATGGGGGGCAGCATCGCCGTTCAGGTGTTTCTGAAAGACAAGGTCGACACCAAGGACCGCACGCTCGCCGTCGTCGATTTGACCGGGCAATTGTTCGAAGGCGTGGCCGTTGCCGCGAAGAAACGTAATCAAGAGGATATCTTCACGGACGATTCCGAGGAGCGCAAACAGATCCAGCCGAGATTCGTGTTGGAGGAGCATGCGTTGGCGTCCGGTGACCTTGACGAGGTTCGGCTGGCACTGTCGGAGCGCATCCGCGCGAAGGAGCTGTTTGCCTTCGCCATTATTCCGGCTGATGTCATTATGCCGGATGAGGCGGGCGCGTCGCCGAGGATCCAATACCACTCGAACACGCCGACCTATCGCGCCTTGCATCAGTGGCTCGCTCGGTCAGTGAACACGCAAATCCAGCGACGACGGTTTGACAACGCCGGGCTCGATTTGAATGTAATCAAGAAGGCTACCCAGCGCGTGCAATTGGATGACCGAATGTTGGTCACACGCGACGAGTCGGGTGCGATCACCATGGCCGAAAAGATCAACCGGGCGGCTACGTTCGGCGTGCCGGCCGGTCTCATGATGCTCATGTTCATGGTCGTTATGGTCGGGGCGAGTCCGCTGGTCAACAGCGTTCTTGAGGAGAAGATGCAGCGCATCGCCGAGGTTCTGCTCGGCTCGATTCCGCCCTTTCAGCTAATGTTGGGCAAACTGATCGGGACCGTCGGCGTTTCGCTGACGCTGACAACCGTCTATCTCGCCGGGGGTTTCGCGGCGTTGAGCTATGCCGGGTACGGTGCGTTTTTCCCCACGCACATGGTATGGTGGTTTGTCCTTTATCAGTCGCTCGCCGTGATGATGTTTGGTTCGCTTTACATTGCGGTCGGCGCGGCCTGCAGCGATTTAAAAGAGACGCAGAGCATGCTCATGCCGGTCATGATGCTCATCATGATGCCGCTCTTTCTTTGGGCCAATGTACTCAAAGCTCCTTCGGCCACCTTTGCCGTCGTCGCCTCCCTTTTTCCACCGGCGACGCCGATGCTTATGCTTCTTCGCCAGTCGATTCCTCCGGGCGTTCCGCTCTGGCAGCCGGCGCTGGGGGTCGTTCTGGTTACACTTACCACGATACTTTTCGTTTTCGTGGCCGGTCGCATCTTCCGCGTGGGCATTCTCATGCAGGGCAAGGGCGCCAAGTTCGGCGAGATGATCCGCTGGGCGGTCCGCGGATAAGCGATCTGCGCTCCCTTCGCCCAACGGTCGATTCCTTCCAGTAGGCACGGGACCAAGTTTCGCGCAGAATACTTCGTTTCGTCTGCTCGGCAGGAGATCGTCGGCGACGGTCACCGGGCGTTCCAATGGGGAGTATGGCGTTGAACGATAAGGACGCGACGGGCGGGGCTCTGCCTGACGGTTCCGGTCCGTGGGCACCGCTGGGCAAGGAGGTGTGGCTCGCGGTGCTGGCGACGATGGCGCTGCTCGCGGTCACCGCCTTTGGGTTTCTGCCGCCCGGTATATGCAGGGGGGATGCGGGCGATCTCCAACTCGCCTCGGCCACGCTCGGCGTGATGCACCCGCCCGGCTATCCGGGATTCGTGACGCTGGGCTACCTTCTGACACAGGTTTCGGGGACCGGTATAACCGGCTTGCCGGTCGATCCGGCTTACATTGTTACGCTTGCATGCTATGCGTCGGGGATTGTGACTCTGGGACTCTGTGTGTTGATGCAGGTGCGCCTGGGCGTCAACCCCTGGGTCGCCAGTGCCTTGGTTCTGGCACTGACCTGCCACCCACGCATCTGGCTGAACATCATCGAGCCGGAGGTCTATGCCCCGGCGATGGCACTGCTCGCGGCATCGACCTACGTTTTCATGCGCTACGCCATGACGGGCGGGCGCATGAGTCTCTATCTTGCGGCGCTTCTGTTCGGCATGACGTTGGCGAATCGACCGACGGTGATCTGGATCGCGCCTTTCTTCTGCCTCGCATGGTGGCTGGCGCGCGGTCGCTGGGACTCGTCGACGAAGGGCTGGCATAACCAGCTTGCTGGGTCGTGGCGCGTGTTCGCCCGCGTCGCACTGCTGGCGATCGTGCCCGGTCTGTATTCGCTTGGCTTCATTCTTGTCCGTGACACGCCGGACGCCACGTACAACTACATCGAAAGCTACAACGCCGAGTTCCACGAGCTGCCCGAGTCGGACGCCGGATGGCGGGCCAAGGGAGAGCGGCTCTGGTGGCAAATCTCCGCGAGCGAGTTCCAGCGATATTTGGTGGAGAGCCCTCGCGACGCGTGGATGAGACTGCGCTGGCTCTACCTCGAGTTCTTTCTCTTTCGGACCGTGACGTTTCTGGGCGCGATGTTCGTTACCGGGCCCTACCTCGTTCCGATGGCACTCGTACTGGCCGGCGTCGGCGGAACGCTTCTCTACCGGCGATCTCGCCCGGCGCTGTGCCTTCTAATCGGAATGGTGTTGGGCAACATTGGCTATATATGCACCTACCGGATTTACGGGCTCGCGGGCGATCTCTCCCCGTTGATGTTTGCTTTGACCGTGACGGCGGGCGTTGCGGTGTCGTCGTTGATCCCGCTCGGTGCGAAACGCGGGCGGCGTGCCGTTGCCGTCGTGCTGGCCGTCGCGGCCGGTTCGCTGATGTCTCTTGACGCGCCGCGACGGGTACCGACGAGACCGACCGATGCGATCCCATTTCTGAACAAAGTGGACATGGCCACTCTGCCGCAGGATGCAGTGATCTGTTCGATCTGGCCGGAATCTACACCGCTATGGTACGCGCAAAACTTCCTGACCCGGCGCTTGGACATCGAAATAATAAACGCCGGTGCAACGAATTGGTATTCGCGCGTCGCGCATCAATTGCATCGACCGATTTTCATGACCTTCAACCCGCCCCGCTTCAAGGGGCAGGACATCGAGCCCTACCGAAATCTCTGGCGATGGGGAGACCCGCAGCCTATCACCCGCTAGTCCAAGCGCGCCGTGGGTAGGTCCTCTACGACAAGCGCCGCCGTCGACCATTGAGTTGCTAGAGGGCATTGAGCGGCTGACCCTCAACCAGCTCCATCGCATAGAAGTATCCGTCGGCGGACTCCCCGTAGTCATAGACCGGAATGATATTGGTGTGGTGAAGGCGCCCGGCCGCCGTCGCCTCACGTCGAAAGCGGGTCACTGCGTCCGGACTAATGGTAGCGGAAACCGCATGGAGGGACTTACGTCATTCATCGGCGTAAGTCCTTCTTTTATGAGTACGCCTCGCGCCACCGCGTGGCTGCCACGCTGTTGGCTGAGCTAACGCAGATTCAGGCGGCTGGGATACGTAGCGGCATGGGCTCCATCAAGACGTGAGCGAACGGACTGTTGGATTTTGTCTTCTCGTGGAATGAGATGACGCACTCCACGGGGCTGTCGCGGCGGTTAGTCGGTGCCTTGCAACGGCACCTTGGGCTGGTGATAGTATTCCTTCACGGAAGAAGGCAATCGGGATTGAAACTCACGCAACCGTTCGCGCAAGCCCCGTGCTTCTTTCTCTGACGTTGCGAGAAACGTGACAGTTCTGCCGAAATAGGGTTTGCTTAACGACCAATCCGCAACGGCGAATAAATACTCCGGCAACTCCTGTCGGCGGTAAAACCAACTTTGGTAGACCATAACAATATTGGTCTTGTTTTTTCGCAACAGCCGTTCGATCTCCTCTGTATCGTATTCGTCACGTCGCTTCGCGCTTACGACATCAATGCTGCCCAAGCCCCAAAGATCGAGGATGCTGGCGTCTGTATAATAGCTGACTGCGCCCAAGTCATTCAACGCGATACGCTCTCCCGGCTCGTACATCGTGCTGAGAAATTGGCCCATCTGGATGTGCTGGCAATAAATGTGATGACTGGCCGGAACCACATCTTGATGTGCGTCCTTCGCTCTCGTTTGCAGCGGCCATCCGAG
>JADFRH010000183.1 GCA_022561415.1 Planctomycetota bacterium | reverse complement strand
GAGGCACGGACGGATCGAAGCCAAATGATGCCAGTTCCGGCGAGGTCGGCAGCCAGTTCGCTGAGACGGACGATTTCACGAACACGGTGGGTGTGACCGCGTGCAGTTACCTGTATGAGTTTTCGGCTGCCCCGTTGCGAGGCCGGTATCTGACCGTAACGGAAATTCGTCGGCACGCGAAACAGCCCGCTGCCGCTAAACAGTGAACCGGGAACCACCGACCAGATCGGCCCGCCGCCGACACCTTCGGTGATACGCGACAGCCGAATCATCTGCCGATCATCGACGGGATCGCGCAGGCCGCTGTTGTCGGTGAGATAGAGCGTGGATTCAGGGTCGAAGGTCCGGCACGGTCGAAGCGCGAAGGCCCCACCGCCGCCGACGTCGTCGAACCCCGGAGCAAACCGCGTCACCTCGAGCGGACCGCCGGCGAGCACGTCGGCTTTCTCGATCACCCACATCCCCACGCCCGAAAAATTGTCGCCGGCGATGGTTTCCATGTTCGCAGTGAGCGCAAGCCACTTCGAACTGTAGCCGACGTCTGGAAAATCGGCCCAGAGCAAGCCGGCCGGATCCGCCTCGATCGAATAGAACGACCAGACACCTGTCGGATCACTCGACGCGCTGACCGCAAGAAGCACGGCCGAGGTGGGGAGCCGGAAGTTGGCGATCACCGTAGCGTACCATCGGCTCACGGTGGCGTCATAAACGAGTCGCGGGTCGGCCAGGGATGCCGGAGCCAGCATCGCCCAGAAACCGGCGAGCGAGACATCGGGCACGACGGCGCTGCCGCTTTTGTCTTGAATGCGCACGGCCGTGTTGAGCATGGTCATGACGTGGTCCAGGCCGACCGCGCCGTTGGTGTCGGGCGGGATGAGAATCCCGTCGTCCGGCAGCGCCGCGAAACTCGCGATGATCGAGGCTCGCGCCTTCAACGATGTTGCCGCCTTGGATTCCGGGTCGTCCACGCGGGGCGTGTCGGATTCTGCGATCGGTGGTTTCCGAAGTGATGAACCAACGTAGCGCGGTGGAGGCTCCGGCACGTACAGCTTGACAACCGATCGAGGCTTCGGCATGTCGGCAAGGGCGCGATCCAGCTCGACCAGCTCCGACCAGCGAACAACCGCTCCGGGACGGACAACCACGGTCTCCGGTCGCGAGAGCGCTGTCGACGTGGCGGCCCCGATCACCACCGCCGTGACCACGCCCAACCGCTGTGCAGCGCGTGCGACCCCGCACGTGAGATTAGTCGTCTTCGCCTCCATCCACCGTTTCACCTTCCACCCGAAGCTCGTCGGGCGTCTGCATTATAGCGAAACGGCACCCTCGATGGCTACCAAAATTCTCTACCCATAGCGGCTCAACGTGTGCTGTGCCGAGAATCCCTTCTCGGCACAAGTCTTGGCGGATTCGTATCCGCATTCAGCCGCCCGGTGATCGAGTGCATGGAATCGACGCGCCGCCGCCGCGATCGAACATGTGGGAAAGGATTCCAAAGAGCAGAGGTGCGAGAATCCCGGCGCGCCGGGATCGCACCAGCGGCCTCGGTGGCTACCGAAATCCACCACACACAGAGGCTCAATGGGAGCGTTTCAGCGTGCAGGTGACACAATGGCTTGAATGTCTTGCCATCGAACGCCAGCTCGAACGTCTCGTTGAGGCTCCGCTCACCGGTGATCTCCCAGGTGGTTCGCGCACGCATCATCGGCGGGCCGTTTTCCACCGCCTCCGTCGTGAAGACCAACTTCTTTCCGTCCGCAGATTGCTCCTTCAGTACGAACTGATTCACATAGCCCTCGCTGTAGAACTCGCGAAGGATGAACGTCTTGGGCCGTTTGTCGTAGCTGATGACGCCGAGGTCTTCGTGAATCTCGCCCTTGGGGTTCTTGGTCTGCGGCGGGAAGACCGCCTTGTTGCGGACGAGCAGGAACTGATCGTTCAGAATGAACTCGTACGATCGCTCGAGCGTGGACGTGCCGGAGTTGCCGTCCCCGGTCCCGCTCCACGATCCCACGAGAAAACGGAGTTGGTCCTACGGGTCGGATGTCGCCGAAGCCTGCGAGGCCCGCGCCCGATTTGCGCCCATGTTCAACCAAAGAATGGTTGCTGAAACCGCGGCGAAAGCGCCGAGCCCCAACATCACCGATAATCGCTTGTTCATCATTTGTCTCGTGTGGTCTGAGAGAACCCGTCTCGTTAACGCTCTTCTCGTTGCGGAACGTTATCAATGAGTCGCGCCCTGCGTTCGCAAGATTCTATCGCCTCTCCGGGCAACGCCGTGAACTGAAGTAACTCCCGGAGAGACGTGGAATCAAGCCCGAGCGGTGCGTTGGGTTGTAGCCACGGGTGAAGCGAGTCCCGGCGCGCCGGGACGAGCGGAACCCTTGGTGCTCGGTTGCGATTTTTTTCCTCGCCCCGGAAGGGGCGAAGGGCCTGCGCGAATGACTCCGACGGGTCGGCGCACCTCCGCCCCTACCGGGGCGGTGATAGGGTTTGGACATTCCATTCCACGGGTTTCGCTTCGCCCGGCTCGCGCCGGGCGGCGCTTCACCCGTGGCTACATCCAACGGCCCCTCCGGGGCCGCGCGGGCGAAGTCCCGCGGACCCGTGTTGTAGCGTCCGGTCCCTGTGCCGGACGTCGAACTGCGAAGCGTTTCCGCCTGCGATCATTGTTCAACGACCATGAGTATGAAATACCACGCCCCCGACGAAATCCCTTCTTTGGATGGGAGTTGCACGCACCGATTCGTCCAACCGGCGACTGGCAAACGCCGTAACCGTCTCACACGCCCAGCAGATGCTTCTCGAAGTAGCCGATGATTCGCTCCTGCAAGCGGCGGGTCACTTTCGGGTCGGCCACCATGTGGGTGAATCCGCTCAGCGGGAGAAAGTCGTGCTCCTTGCCGGCGCGGAAGAGGGCGTTGGACATCTTCAGTGCGTGCGTGAAGTAGACGTTGTCGTCCGTTGTTCCGTGAATGATCAACAGCGGGCGAACGAGGTCCTTCGCATAGGTCAATACCGATGACGTTTCGTACCCGTCGGCGTTCTGCTGAGGCAATCCCATGTATCGCTCGGTGTAGTGGGTGTCGTAGTCCATCCAGTCAGCGACCGGCGCACCGGCCACACCGACGTGATAGACATCGGGCCGCTGCATCACGGCCATCGCCGAGAAGTAGCCGCCGAACGACCAGCCATAGATGCCCACGCGATGCAGGTCGAGCTCGGGGTAATCCCTGCCGAGCGCCTGCAGCCCGGACACTTGGTCTTCAAGCGGAATCGAGATCAGGTCGCCCTTGATGACCCGCTCCCACGCGCGACCGCGGCTGGGCGTGCCGCGCCCGTCGAGTGTTACCACGATGAACCCGTGGTCGGCCATCCACTGCTGCAAGAGATAGCGATTCGGCGAGGCCTGCACGACCTGACCATGCGGACCGCCGTAGACGCTGACGATCACCGGATACTTTCCCTCGGGTCGGAAGTTGCGCGGGCGAATGATGGCCGCGTGAAACGTGGGTCCGTCGCCGACGACGGTGAACTCGACGTTGGGCGTGAAGGGGCGCTGCTCGGCCACGGATTTCAAGACGCCGATCTCCGTGCCGTCGGCGCGGCGGACAACCTGTCGACTGTCGCCGGTGATCGTGTTGTATGAATGGACAAACACCTCGTGATTTTTGGAAAAAGTAAACCCATGCAGGCCCGGTTCGTGTGTGAGTTGCACGGGTGCGGCCGACGCGTTGTCCAGCGCGATGCGATAGAGGTGAGTTTCGATCGGGTTCTCGGTGGCACGAACGTAGACCGAGCGCGATTGTTTATCAAAGCTAACGAACCCTTTGAGGCCGAAATCGAGCGTGGTCAATCGCTTCAAGACGGTTCCGAAGCGGTCGCGCAGCTCCAGTTGCCACGCGCCGTATCGTTCGGTGGTCCAGAGGAACGCCTTGCCGTCGGGCAGCCAGTACGGCATGGACTGATCGAGATTGAGCCAGGCCGTGTCGGACTCGACGAACAGCAGCGAGGTGGCGCCGGAATTGGGATAGACCGTCAGCAGCGCCTCGGCCGTCTGCTCGCGATTCTGCACGAGAATGGTGAGGGGTGAGTTTTCCTTCCACTTCACCGTCGCGAGATAGGGGTATCGCTCGCCGGTCCACTTCACCCAGGTCGTGTCGCCGCCGGTGACGGAGATGATGCCGAGGCGAACCTTGGCGTTGGTCTTGCCCGGTCGTGGGTAAGGCCAGGTGTGCGGCTCGCGGTCTGGAAAACGCGCGTCCGCAATGTGCATCGTCTCGAGACCGGTCGTGTCGGTCTGTTGGTAGACGAGCCGGCTGCTGTCGGGCGACCACCAGTAGCCGCTGTGTCGGCCCATCTCTTCCTGCGCGATGAACTCGGACAGGCCGTTGGTGATGTTGCCGCCGGCGCCGGAGGTCAGTTGTTCTTCCTTGCCGGTGGCGAAGTTGGTTACATAGAGTTCGCCGTTGCGGACGCATGAGACGTACTTGGCGTCGGGCGAGAACCGCGCGTCGATGGGAAAACCCTTGTCGCTGCTCAGCTCGGTGATGCCGTCGCTTGCGCGATCGATGACGAAGAGCCGGCCGGAGAGTGAAACGAGAATTCGGCTGCCGTCCTTGCTCAGCCGGTACCGGGCGATGCCTCGCGCGGTCATGCGAGCGCGCTCGCGGCGGGCGAGTTCCTCGACGGACAACTGTTCCTCGGCTCCTTGAAGAATCTGATCGGCCGTGAGCAGCAGGCGCTCCCGCCCGGTCGTCGTGTCGAACTCGTAGAGGTCCTGAACGAACGAGCGCGGGCCGCTTCGCAAGAAGAGCACGGCACTGCCATCGGGCGCGGGCCGGATCGAGCGCGGACGACCGAGCGAGAACCGCCGGGTGGCCGCGTACTGCTCGATGAACTCCGGCTCGGCAATGACGCGATGCCGGGCGGCCGCGTCGATCACGCGCGACCCCCGAGCCGCACAGCCAACCAAACCGACAAGCAGCGTTAGGAATGAAAGCCCGATCAAACGCATGGCATGCAC
>JADFRH010000182.1 GCA_022561415.1 Planctomycetota bacterium | reverse complement strand
CAGCGCGTGACCGAACCACCCAGAACCGTACACGATCCGACACAGCCGACAAGCCGACATTGTCGGTCGGCTTGCGGACTTTCGCGGCGCAGGTTTGATCGAATCCTGCTCATCAAGCCGAGTTCGCTGGGGGACGTGATCCACGCCTTGCCGGTTCTGCACGGCCTGCGCGAACGGTTCCCCCGTGCGACGATCGACTGGCTGATCGCCTCGTCGCACGCGCCCCTGCTCGAGAATCACGACAAGCTGGATGAACTGGTCTTGTTCGATAGGCATGGGCTGCTTGCAGGTCGGACCGGCTTTGCCAGTCTGGTTTCCTTCCTTCGTGATCTGAGATCGCGGCGGTACGACCTCGTCGTGGATTTGCAGGGACTGTTCCGCACGGGGTTTTTCGCACGGGTGACTGGGGCGCCGGTGAGAATAGGGTTCCGCGACGCCCGTGAGGGGGCGTGGATGTTCTATACGCATTACTTGGCGCGCGATCCGATCGACACGCACGCCGTGGACCGGAACTACCGCGTCGCGGAGCTGCTAGGCTTCGACGACGTTCCCATCACGTTTCGGCTACCTATTTCCGATACGGTTCGGGCAAAGACTTGCGAGCTACTTCGCGACCGCGGCGTGGGCGACCATGAGCCTCTGGTGGTCGTTGCCCCGGGTGCTCGCTGGGAGACCAAACGTTGGGCTCCCGAGCGGTTCGCGGAGGCCATCGACGGATACTCGGCGCGGGTGGCGGTGCGGACCGTACTAGTAGGGAGCCGGGAAGAAGTCTCAGTTTGCGATGCTGTCATCAGGGCATGTCGGCCGGAAAGCCAGCTTAGCCAGTCGGGACCGACCAACAAGTCGACTATGCCGGTCAACCTGGCCGGTAAGACGACGCTTGGTTGCGTTGCCGCGCTGATCGAACGGTCTGATCTGGTGCTCTGCCACGATTCGGCCGCGATGCATCTGGCCGTGGCGTTGGGGCGTCCGCTGGTGTGTATCGTCGGGCCGACGAACCCGCATCGGACCGGACCCTATCGGCGACTTCAAGACGTTTTGCGATTGGCGCTTGATTGTTCGCCGTGCTACTTTCGCCGTCTTGCGCAGTGCGACTATGGCCATCGCTGCATGACAGACCTTACGAGCGGTGTCGTCGCCGATGCGGTCTGCGCACGGCTGCCGAACGAGGCGGCCCGAACGAGCGCCGGCGTATTGCCGTCGGGTGGCCAGCCGATCGCGCCTGCGTAAACCCTCGCGTTTCCATGGCCGTCGAAGCCGATTGCCGATATGCTTTCCCGAGGGGTCGGTCTTGCTTGCGACCCACGGGGAATGTGGCACGCCTGAGATACTAGTGGATTCACCGGTCGATCCGTCGGCCCGTAAGCCGGCTCTGCCAGTCGGCGGGGCGATGGCGCGAAAGGATTTCAAGTTTGGCACGGTACTGGCTTAAAGCGCGTAGGATCTTGGCGCATCGGGTGTTGCACACCGATGACAGCTCGCACAGCATTGCGCTGGGTACGGGTATCGCGATGTTCGTCACGTTCTTGCCGCTGGTCGGGCTTCAGACCGTTATTGCGGTGGGCGTTGCCGCGTTGTTTCGCGCCAACAAGGTCGTCTGCCTTCCGATCGTGTGGATCACCAACGTCTTCACGATGGTGCCGATTTACGGAGCGTGTTTGGGCTTGGGTCGATTCGTTCTCTCGAAGTCCGGCCCGGGCGATGAGTTGGCGATGCTTGCCGCGCTCGAGAGTCAACCCATTGCGGGGATCTTTGAGCTCGCCTATTGGCAAACCGTGCTGCACCGTGCGTTCGAGGTTGGAGCCGAACTCTGGGTGGGCTGTTTTATCGTGGCGACGGTGACGTCTGTCGCGTCCTACTTCCTCGCGCGCTGGGGCGTATCCACCTATCGCGAACGGCGCCGCCAGCGCATTCTCCGCCGCAACCTGCGGCGGTCGAGTATTTCCGCATCCACGAAACTTCAACGCCGCGAGCCCGCGTAGATCGCTCTGATTCAGCGTTTGTCGAGGGGGGTGTAGTGCATGTTGTGCTCGCCGACGTACTTTTGGGTCGGTCGGAAGATCCGGTTTCCCTCGATCTGCTCGAACCAGTGAGCGAGCCAGCCGGCCATGCGGGCCATCGCGAAGATCGGCGTGAAGCAATCGCGCGGAATCTTGAGTTCGCTGTAGACGATCCCGGAGTAGAAGTCGACGTTGGGCCAGATGCCTTTTTCGCCGTAGTGCTCACAGACGGTTTTCTCGACCACCAGCGCGGTCTCGAAATGGTGGCTGGCGCTGTTTCCGGCGAGCTGCTCCGCATAGCTCTTGAGAATCTTCGCCCGCGGATCGATCGTCTTGTAAACGCGGTGGCCGAAGCCGGGAATCTTGTCTTTTCGGGCGATCATTTCTTGAATCGCACCGCGCGCTTTGTCGGGGGAGCCGATTCGATCGAGAAGGGCCATGACATCTTCGTTGGCGCCGCCGTGAAGCGGGCCGGACAGGGCGCCGAGCGCCGAGCTCGTTACGCTGTAGGGGTCGGCCATGGTTGAGCCAACGACGCGTCCGGCGAAGGTCGAGGCGTTCATCGTGTGATCGGCGTGGAGGATCAGGCAGATGTCGAGGATGCGTTCGTTGACAGGGTCGGGATCCTCGCCGGTCATCAGGTAGAGGAAGTTCCCGGCGAGGGTGAGCTCATCACGGGGCATGAGGTTCTCATCCCCTTTTCGCAGCCGGTCGAAGGCGGCGACGACCGTCGGCGTCTTGGCAATCAGTCTGACGGCGGCGAGGCGCTGGCTGTCGACGTCCATGTTGTGCCGCTCGGGGTAGAACATGCCGATGGCCGCGATGCCCGCCTGGAGCGCATCCATGGGGTGGCCGTTCTCGGGCAGGCACTTGAGGAGTTCGACAATCCGGAACTTCAGACGTCGGTGCATCGACAACGTCGACACGAAAGACGCCAGTTCGCTTTGGGTGGGCAGCTTGCCGAACAGCAGCAGGTAGCAGACCTCCTCGAACGTGCTGTGCTCGGCCAGTTCGTCGATTCCGATGCCTCGGTATTCGAGCCGTCCGGCCTTGCCGTCTACAAAGCTAACGCCCGATTCCGCGATCGGAATGCCTTCCAGTCCGGGTACCAGTTCATGTGCCACGACGATTTCTCCTGCTGTTGCGACGGGCTTGTTCGCTGTTTCGAATCGCTGCCAAGTGTGAACCGACGATGTCGACCTGCCAGCCTGATCCTTTTCGGGTGTGCAGTAAGGCTATCGGCCTCTCCGCGCGTTGTCCAGAACGAATCGTAGTACGTTGCGTCCCGATGCCTTAGTCGGGGAGGAACCGCTACGCCTCGGGAGAGGACGGCGGCGTCGCCACAACCGCCGGCGAACCGGCTTGCGGGCCGGTAGGGGCGAATTCGCGAGCCGGCGCGGGATCGGTAGCCCTCGACAGCCACGCCTGGAGATCAAGGAGGAGGGTGAACATGGCCGGAACCACCACGAGCGTGAAGACCGTGGAGACGAGCAGCCCGCCCAGCACGACGCTTCCGAGACCGCGATAAAGCTCACTGCCGGCACCCGGCATGACGACGAGCGGAAACATGCCGAAGATCGAGGTCATGGCGCTCATGAAGATCGGTCTCGTTCGCATCCGAACCGAGAGCGCCACGGCGGCTTTAGGGTCGAGCTTCTGCCGGCGCATGAAGTTCAGCGCCTGGTGGATGATCAGAATTGCGTTGTTCACGACAATGCCGATGAGTATGACGAATCCCAGCATGGTCAGTACATCGAGCTGCTGAATGGGCGTCGTCACGTCGTAGAGGCTGATCTGGTGAACGATGCGGAGTGCCGCGAAGCCGCCGACCGCCGCGAGCGGCACCGTGAACATGATGACGAAGGGATGGGCGAACGACTCGAACAGGGCGGCCATGAGGAGGTAGGTGATCAGCAGTGCGAGAAATGCACGCGACTGAAACAGCATCAGAGTTAGGTCGGGATTTAGAGCGAGAAACCCGATAGCGACTACCGCTGCCGCAATGCCGAGGGATTTCACGGCGGCGCGGGGACCGGCCAGGAAACCTGTGAACACGAGGCCGACGGCGACGGTCGCGAAGATGGTGAGCATGGTTCCGAGTACGGAGAGCCCCATCAACTGCGGTCGTTGAACGACACCCCGGAAATCGCCGAGCAGGGCTCGCTGTGTTTGCGTCAGTTTGTCGGCAACGCCGGCCAATCGGGTGAACACCGTTGGAGGAATGACGCCGCTTTCTCGTAGCGGTGCAAGAAGATTCGCTTCCAAGTCTTCCATGGTTTCCTGAAGGGGCACACCGGACTTGGGCTTGATCGAAAGCGTGACCGAGTTCATCTCTTCGATGTGCGTGATCTGTTGGGCGGCGGTGGTTCGATGGAAACGTACGGCGGAGGCGATCGGTACGATGTGGCCGGACGGTGTGAAGATCGGAAGCTGGGCGATCTGTTCCACCGTTGCTCGGCGCGTACCTACGACTGTCAGCGCCATGTCGATCTTGGTGCCATGGTCGTTGAACTCGCCGACAAAGGCGCCGTCCACGCTGGCCCGGACGAAAAACCCCACATCGCGCACGTCGAGCCCGAGATCGGCAGCGCGCTCGCGATCGGGGATGAGCTGCACTTCCGGACGTCCCAGGGCGAAATTGCCCGGCGTCGCCTGCGGTCGGTCGTAGCCGAGGTCCTGGACCTTTCTTTGGACACGACTTGACACGGCGACGACCTGCGCCCGATCGTCTCCGCGAATCTCGATGTCCAGTGTGTTGCCGCCGATCTTTCCGCCGGTATTGAACAGCGAGGACTGCGTAAACATTGAAAAAACAGCAGGAATGCGTGTGGCGCATCGCGTCATGGCCTGCTCGAGCGGTCGCACGTTTGTGGGAATCTTGGAAGTCCCGCCCATGAAAGCACGGCCCGGGAATGTGACAAAGAAAAAGTTGTCGATAGGTGGCGGCGTGACCTCGCGGACGGTACCTCCGTTCTTTCCCAGGGTCATCGCTACGGGAGGAAGGTTCGCGGCGAGCTCGGACCCAATCTCCGCCTCCCACATGGGCCTCAGCCAACTCTATGCCCAAAGGGCCGGCCACGCTGCGGGCCGCTTCCAATA
>JADFRH010000181.1 GCA_022561415.1 Planctomycetota bacterium | reverse complement strand
TCAATCTGCTCAATCGGCATCGCCGCAGTCCCATGCGTCGGGAGCTGGGAATCGAACCGGACGATTTCGTGATCACCGTGCCCGATCCGGTCACGCGAGCCGGCGGACAGGTCGAGGCCTGCCGGGCGATCGCCAACCTTCACGAAGTCATCCCCACCCTTCGACTGATCGTACCCGGAGACTCGCCCGAGGTGCGAAGAATCCGCCGCTTCGTGGCGACCATGCCCCGGGCGGATGTGCGGGTGGTTCCCGAATCGCGATTCCCGGTCGAGCAGATCGTATCGAACGCCAACGCACTGCTGGTGACGCCCTGCGGGGACATATCGACGACATCGATCGCCTGGGCGATGGCCGCCGGCGTCGTCGTGATCGGCACGGCCGTACACGCCGTGGCCGAGATGATCTCCCACAAGGTCAACGGCATGTTGTTCAAGCACGCCCCCGGTCGAAGCCTGATCGGCCCGTTGGCACGCTGTCTGCGCGATCACGAGACCCATCGAAAAGTCACGGAAGTCGCACGTGGACAGGCGTACGAGGTGTTCGGGGTCCGCCGCTACGTCGAGCAGAACATGCGACTCGCCGAGAATCTCTTGGCAGGCCGGCTTCCGGCCGACGGAATCACCGACTCCTCCGTCGCCATGTGACCGATGGCTAGCACGGCTGGTTCACCGAAGCACGGAGGAGCTTTCTGTAGGTCCGCTCGAGCTCGACGAGTTGCGCCTGCAACACCTCATCCCGGCCATTGTACGGATGCGGCGCACATCCCAGCTCAACGAACCACTTGATGACGTTCTCGTAGTCCGACAGGTCGATGTACTCCGGACCCAGCCGCTTCCGCTTGGCGTCGACGTTATGATAGTTGCCTAGCGCCACGCACAACCCCGTCGCCTCGTACCCGAGGTTGCAGTACGCCGACGACTCGCACGTGCCGCCGTCCATGAGCTTGCGCTGAAACTGAAACGAACGATTCGTCGCGCTTAGCTCGCGGGCGATGCGGTGACAGTGGGCCGTGACCGCCGGTGTGAACGCGCTGGCCCGATCCCCTACGCGAAGGATCGGCCCATCGCCCATTTTCGCCTGCGGTCGCTCGCTGCTGGTCTCCATCGCCACCACGAAGCACTTTTTCGGAATCGTCTTTCCCTTGGCGGCCGCGATCGCCCCGATAAAGCCGACCTCCTCGGCCCGCGTGAACAGAAAGTAGGCATCGCACGAACGGCGTCCGCGAGCCAGCTCGTCGATCGCACTGAGCATCGCCGCCGCCCCGGCCAGATCGTCGCAGCCGCGAGCGTAGATTCGCTTGCCCCGGATGACCGCGTCGGGAAAGTCCCACATGCCGATCGAACCGCGCGGCACCGCCCCGCCTACCTCGATCGAGGCCGTATCCACGCGGCGTTGACCGTTGCGCATGACGGTCTTGATCGAGCGGACCCGCCCCGCAACCCAGGCGTCGTCCACGAAAAACCGAACGCGGCTCCCCACGAAGTATTCCTTCGGTACGCCGCCCCGCCAGTGTGCTCGCACGCGGCCCTTGGCCGTCTCTCGATCCGCGACGAACCCCGGGTGATCGAGATGGGCCGTGATGCAGACGGGACGCGCTATCCGACGCGTCCCTTTGCGGACACGCACCAACACGTTCCCTGCGGCGTCACGTCGAATCGTTACATGGCGCCGCCTCCGGCAGAACTGCGCAACGTGAGCAATCACGAAATGCTCGGCAAACGGTGCCGTGGGCAACGCAAGCATCTCGCAAAGGAATCGCTGGTGAAGCACGTTGCCGGATCCCCGAGCCACGCCCATCGCTCCCGTTGGCTATTTGTAGTATGTCGCGAGCCGCGCGATCGCACTGCGAAGATTGTTCACGTGCGACGCGTCGGCGTGCTGCTTGGTCTTCATGGCCGCCACCATCACTGCGTGATGATCCGCCAACTTGTGCAGATACGCGTCGTGCTCGCCGCCGCCGTGCGCAACCGGCTTGACCTTCTGCGTGAGGAAGTATTGGGAAACGACCTCGATGATGTGCGACGCGTGGACCTCCTTGGTCGCAATCCACCTCGAGGCCTGGTTGAACGCCTGGGCGTCGTGCTTGCCCGACAGCAGATTGATCTGATCGACCGCCTTGGCGATGGTCGCTGTGTCCTCGTTCAACCGAGCGATCCGCGCGGCGTCATCGTAAATCCCGCACGGAACCTGACAGTGAGCACTGGCCACCTGCGGATTGGCGACCCATAGTACGGCCGTCGTGACCATCGTGAGCCCGACAAACGAAGCTCCTGCTACATAGGTTCTTGACATAAATTGATTCCTTGAATGTTTGGGGTTTGGGATTGACTCAGTTCCGCCGCGCGACGAAAACAAGCGCTGATTCTCACACGGGCGCTTGGCATGTCAAGGATACGGGGCTTGGCGCCGCCCCCGCGTTCGACCGCACGGTGCTACAGACCAAAAAACGCCATCGAATTCCGGCGCGTCTGCTCGGTGAGCTCTTCCAGCGAAACGCCCCGCAGTTGGGCCAGAAAACCGGCGACGTGGGCCACGTGGGACGGCTCATTGGGCCGGACGCCGCGAACGGGAACCGGGGACAAATAGGGCGAGTCGGTCTCGATCATCAAAGCGTCGTTCGGATAGCTCCGCGCAATCTCTTGCAGCTCGGTCGATCGGGGAAACGTGACGATCCCCGTAAACGAGATGCGCCATCCATGCTCGGCAATCTTAAGCGCCTCGGTGGCCGTGCCGGTGAAACAGTGAAACACGGCCGGTTGCTGGTCAAATCCGTGCTCGAGCAGCAGGGGCAAGATGTCGTCGAACGCCTCGCGGCAGTGAATCACAAGCGGCTGCGATCGGCTGCTCGCGGCCGCAAGTTGGCGTGCCAAAACCTTCCGCTGCACGCCCTGGTCGGCAAAGTCGTAGTGATAATCCAGACCCATTTCGCCCAGACCGACCACAGCCGGGTCATCCCACAGCTCGATGATCTTGTCCAGGTCGGACTCGGACACGTTCTCAGCCTCATGCGGATGCACCCCGACGGCCGCATGGATCCGACCCGGATAACGCCGGGCCAAGTCGATGGCGTTTTCCGCGTCGTCCAGGTCCGTTCCGACCGTGATCACCCGCTCGACGCCGGCCTCGTCGCAGCGCGCGAGCACGGCGTCAATCTGGTCACGAAGCTCGGGGAACGTCAGGTGTGCGTGCGTGTCAATGAGGCCCATCGTTACGGCTCAGGGAAACTCCGTCGGCCATGGTCATCTCGCGTCAGGCATGTCGAAGCTCGAACGCGCTCTCGAAATGCTCGATACGCGGCGTCCCGCGCGGTGGCCACAGCACGGTCACAACGTCAAACCGGCAGGGACGATTCTGCAACCTCCGCTCCATCAAGAAAAACTTCGCGGCGTTTTGGATGCGACTGATCTGCGGGTTGCGCAACGCCTCGTGCGGCTCTTGAACATCATCGCGGCTTCGGCTCTTGACCTCGACAAAGACAAGGGTGCCGCGGTCGGAGGCGATCAGGTCGATCTCGCCGGCGTCGCAGCGATAGTTTTGGATGAGAATGCGCAGCCCCCGGCGACGCAGATACTTCGCTGCGACTTGCTCTCCCCGACGACCCAGTGCGTGATGCGAATCACGCGGGGCTCGTGGCCAGCTCAGCCGACCGAGTCTTCTTGCTATGAACGCGAAGTTCACGAACCTTACGGGCCTTACCGATGCGGTGACGCAGGTAGTAGAGCTTGGCACGACGCACCCGACCGCGACGCCGGACCGTCACATCCACGACGTTGGGCGAGTGCAGCAGGAAACTACGCTCGACCCCCTCGGCCCCGATGATGCGCCGGACCGCGAACCGCTCATTCAGACCGGCGCCACGACGGGCGATGACCGTGCCATTGAACGTCTGAATACGTTCCTTGTCGCCCTCCACGATGCGGCAACGAACGTCGACCGTATCTCCGATGCTGAAAGTCGGAGGCTTGGCCTTCAGGTACGACGCCTCCACACGCTCGATCAACGGTTGCCTCATCACGATTCTCCGTATTATCCAATCAGATCGACGACGTGGCAGATATCTCCGCATCACGCGGAGCCAACAGATCCGGCCTGCGCTTCAGCGTCCGCGCCTCCGCCTGCTCTCGCCGCCAATCGGCAATTCGTGCGTGGTCCCCCGACAACAACACGTCGGGAACCGCCATGCCGCGGAACTCCCGCGGCCTGGTGTACTGCGGGTATTCCAACAACCCGCCTTGAAAAGACTCCTCCTGGATCGACGACTCGTCCCCCAACGCGCCGGGCAACAGCCGCACCACCGCGTCGATCAGAACCATCGCCGCCGACTCTCCGCCGGACAGCACGTAGTCTCCGATCGAAATCTCCCGGACGTTCAGCCCGAGCCTGATGCGTTCGTCAAACCCCTCGTAGTGCCCGCAAATGATCAACAGACGTTCGGCGCCCGCCAGCTCGATCGCAATCTCTTGTGTCAGTCGTTCGCCTTGTGGTGTGAGCAGGATGCGAACCGGCTCGACGTCCGCCTCGGCCTCAACGCTTTCGACGGCGTCGAACACGGGACCGCACATGAGAACCATGCCTGGTCCGCCCCCGAACGGCCGGTCATCCACACTTCGATGATGGTCGCGGGCGAAGTCTCGAAACGAGACGCAGTTGATCGCTACCAACCCCGCCTCGACCGCGCGCCCGATGATGCTTGTCGCCGCAAACGGCACGAACAGTTCGGGAAAGAGTGTCAGCACGTCGATTCGCATCGAAGATCATCTTAACCCTACGCAGCGCCAACACCGATCCCCTGCTTCTTGAGCAATCGCCCGACCGTCTCGCTGGGCAATGCACCGACGCTGAGCCAGTACTCGATTCGTTCGCGATTAAAATTCACCTTACGCTCTTCGTCCACGCAGAGCGGATCATACGCCCCGAGCTCTTCGATGACCCTGCCGTCGCGCTGCTTGCGCCCGTCGACAACCGTCAAGCGGTACGCCGGGCGATGACGACGCCCGATCCGCTTCAACCTGATACGAACACCCACTGCCTGCTCCTAGTCTTCTGGTCAGCACCGGCCCTGACCGCTGCGGTCACGCCCGGCGAATAAGGGAGAAATCCCGAGTCCCGCCACTATAGCCACTTGTTCGGA
>JADFRH010000180.1 GCA_022561415.1 Planctomycetota bacterium | reverse complement strand
CTCGGTTCTCGTCAGTGCCGCGTGTCCAACGCTATCGATGATCGCGTCGACGTCCTCTTTGTCTAGATCGCACTCGTCGCAGACTTGGTAGACAGTTTGGGGCGAGTTCGGTGGAAACCAATACGTACCGACCTGCCAGAGATTCTGAGCCAGTACCCACAAGAAGAGTCCGAGTCCAGCGTACAGCAAGACCGCGACGGTACAACGCCACCCCGCTCTGCTCTTACTGGCCAAAGCACGAACGTGTTCAAAGTGCTCTGACAATACGCTCTCGTGGTTAGCCATTTCTAACAGGTCATTGAAGCGACGAGCACACGCGTCTCGGGCGTGAATACCGCGACTTGCGTCCATTACCTCCTTCTGCCATGATTCGACTTCCTCAGCCCACTCGGCGTGTGTTTTGGCTTGAGCCCCACGCCATCTCGCAGTTTCTTCGAGAAATTCGGCGAGAGTTCTATTGCTCAGTCGCTCCGCAAACTCGTTAAACATATCTAACATGGGACGATTGCTAGCGTGCGCAGACCGAAAGCCGCCGAAATTTCGAAACTCTTGGACGATTTTCGGGCAGTATTGAACGAACAGGACGCTACCAATCGCAAAGCAAACCGCCATGATGAAGAACACTTCCCATGAGAATGGAAGCCCAAGGTCTAAGTGAATCGTTCTGCCCCCCACGAAGATCCATGGGAGCTTGACCTCACGAGGGCCCGCGAACGGAGTGAGCAGTCTGACGCCGACAGGTACGATCAGCAGCCAAACGTACGAGGTCGTAACAAGGCGCCAGTTCGCCATGCGACGTAACGTGGACCATTGTGTGCTCCGGTGGCGCAGGATCAGTATTCCGAGCCTACGTGCCATTGACAATTCTGGTGTCCCCCGCAGCATGCGCCGGAGATTAGTCGAAATATTCCGCCCGACCAAGCTCAAGCAATCTAGTATTTCTCAGTCCTCCTCCGCCCTTGACAGAATTCAAGCCATCGCCCAAAACCCTTACGGGATTAGTCTAGTCTGCTGAGGCCTTCATGCTCGATATCAAATTCATTCGTGAAAACGCTGACGCGGTGAAGCGGGCCGCGGTGGATAAGCGTATTGCCTGCGACGCTGGCGAGGCCAGTTTGCTGGTGGACCGGCTCATCGCCGTCGATCAGCGGCGGCGGGAGCTGCAGGTCGAGCTCGAGGCGTTTCGCGGCAAGGTCAAAGAGAGCGGGCAGCTCGTGGGGCTGCTGCGCAACGCCAAGTCGGCGGGCTACAAACAGGCCGGCTCGCAGGGCAAGAGCGATGCCGACTTCAAGGCCGAGGGCGTACCCATCGGCAGGGATGACACCGAAAACGTCGAGCTCCACACCGGCGGCGGCCTCACCCCGGAGAATTCAACGGCCCTTGGCTGACTGGCAGAGGGATTGACGTCAGAGCCCAATCCGGTCACAATCCTGGGCTCGACCTGTAGGGAACCTGCGATCCGCCGGCGGCGTGCTCGATGCGCGTGGGGCGTGGTCCGGCTCGGGTCGGCATGATTAAGCACCGATTGGAGTTGAAGAAATGTACGCCATTATCGCTGACGGCCCCCATCAATATCGCGTGGAAGAAGGTCAGGAACTCGACGTCCACCTCAAGGATCTCGAAGAAGGCGCCACCACCTACGAGTTCAACAACGTCCTGCTCGTTGGCGATCTCGAAGACGGCCCCAAGATCGGCCAGCCCTGCATCGACGGCGCCAAAGTCACCGCGACCGTCGTGGGTCTGCAAAAGGGCATCAAGGTCAAAATCCAAAAGCTACGCCGCCGCAAGAACTCACGCCTGAAGAAGGGCCACCGCCAGAAGTACCTCCGCGTCAAGATCGAGAAGATCGAGGCGTAGCGGGTTCTCGGGCTTCGCGTAGCGTCCTTTCATCTCGAGCGTGGCCGTTTGATCGAAAAGGAAAAACGGGCCACGGCCGGTCTTTGGAAATCCCAGTCGGCGTAAGCCGATTCGAGCAGTGTGGCCACGTCCGGTTCGATCAGCCCTTCATAGCGAATCTTGCCGTTACAACGGACGGTCACGGGGCGCGTGAGATCGATCAGGTCTTCCCTCAGCGCGAGTTCCACACGCCGACATCTGCGGGCCGTAATGTCGATCGTCTGCCCCTCGATCCGACCGCTCAGGTAAGCCATTTTGCGCTGAAGGGTGTTCGTGATGAAGAGGTCACGGTCCGCACCGGGAGCGGGCCGGATCGAGAGTTCGGGCGCCTCCCAGACCTCGCCCGCGAATCGTGTTTGTCGTAGCCATGCGATCTTTCCCTGCTGCGGATAACGAAACCACAGAGACGCTTCCGTTGGGATCGCCGCCCGTCGCCCGGCCAGGATCGCACGCACGTCGCTCTCAAGGAAACCCCGGGCGTCCAAGCGGTCGCTCGCTATCTCCAGACTCGTGATGGGCAAGTCGGCATCGTCCGCGATTCGTCGAATGGCTCGGTTCTGGGCGACTTCGGCCAGACGTCGCAAGGACGTGTCACCCGCTCGGGGCTCAGCCCAAACCGTCAACACCGGAACCCGTCGCAGATTACGCAGCAGGAAGGGAAGCGTCTGTGCGGCGTACGGCACGTGCGGGTAGGATGCCAACACGATGGCACCAGCCAAGTCGTCCGGGTGAAACATGGCCGCAAGCCATGCGGCGTCGCCGCCGGTGCCGGAGCCGAAGAGGAACAGGCGGTCGGAATCGATGTGAATCCGCCGTCGCAGCTCGCGAAGGAGCATAGTGAAATCACCGGCCGAGTTGCCCGCCAAATGAAAAGAAGCACTGGCCAGCCGGGCCGGCGACGCCAGCGCGAACCCCCGAATCGATTCCCCCAAGGCACGTCGCACGAGCGTCAGCGTCCTGGCCGGCGAATCGCCGACGTGCGGCAGGCAAATAAGCACGGGATAGGCGAAGGCCGGGTCATAGCCCTCCGGGTAAGAGCACTCGATCGACACGGTTCTCGAGCCGGGCAGCCGGACGGCGAACCGCTCGATTCTCGGCGAAGCGTCGGACCAGAGTTCCGCTCGTCGGATCGCACGTGCCACGGCCGGGACTGAGCCACTCGCAGCCTTCTCAATCGCTCTCGCGAGGGATCCTCGTTTGCCCTCGTCGCTCAAGGTGAAAAAGGCCCGGACGAGGCGGGACAGCCCGGCGCGGCGAGCCGGGGCGACGTCGGGCGGCTCGGCTCGCACGTTCGACCAGATGCAACCTGCTGAGATTACGAGGATCGAGAGGCGACTCATACCGGCATCATAGATCAGCGACGGAGCTCTCCGCAAAGCACCGCCTCCGCAGCGCTTACCGAGGCAGATCCCGTGGAGCCGAGGCTAAAAGCGTCCGATAACTATTAACGCTACGCTTCGATCGTTGACAGTCAATCGCTGGTCCCTATAATTTGAGTTCTGTCTCGATCCGATAGGGGCGATGAGCGTTTCTTGGCTCGGTCCAGGTCGGTCTTGTCGATCGGCTTGGTCGGTCGTGTGTGCCGGGATCGGGACTGGGTGGCGGAGCCGCGTCCGCCGGCGGAAGTTTTAGCCGGCACGGCGGGTTCAAACCGGTGCCTGAGGTGGATGGAATGCTGTTGTGGCTCAGTGGCTTGAGTTTTAAGCGGAAACGTCGATGCGACGCAGTCGAGTAGGCAATCGGAGTAGCGCAATGCGCTAGACAAGGGCTCCATTCTTGCTGCCGTGTCGTGTTTCCGCGTGGGGACCGCCTTGTGCGCCCCGCGCGTTTTTTTGATCCGGTCTGGTCCGCGAAGGGCCGTGGCGGGCTAGAGCCGGAGGATAGGCGGAGTTTCGATGAACGGTGACCTCGTACGTTTTGTCGACTCGATCAGTCGCGATAAGAATATCGACAAGGAGAGCATCTACCTCGATCTCGAGGTGGCGATGATCTCGGCCGTGCGCAAGGCGTTTGACGACGCTGAGGATGTCAAGGTTGCCATCGATCGCACGAGTGGAGAGAGTGAGGCCTCGGTCGACGGCCAAGCGGTAAGCATGGCGAAGCTGGGTCGTATTGCCGCCCAGACCGGCAAGCAGGTGATGATGCAGAAAATTCGCGAGGACGAGCGTAACGCGATTTTCGAGGAGTATTCACAGCTCGTCGGCACTGTCGTGACGGGCAGCCTGGCGCGCTTCGAGGGCGGCTCGGTGATCGTCAATCTCGGTCGCGGCGAGGGCATTCTTCCTCGTAGCGAGCAGATTCCCGGTGATTCGATGCAGCCGGGCGAGCGGATTCGCGCGATGATTCTCGATGTCCGGGAGGAGCCCACCCAGGTTCGGATCATCCTTTCGCAGACCCATCCCGACTACATCCGTCGCCTGTTCGAGATCGAGGTGCCCGAGGTCGGCGAGCGCATCATCATCATTCAGGCCCTGGCGCGCGAGGCGGGCTATCGAACCAAGATCGCCGTGTCGTCGATCGATTCCAAGGTCGATGCGGTCGGCGCATGCGTCGGGGTTCGTGGCAGCCGCATTCGCAACATCGTCGACGAACTCGGGGGAGAGAAAATCGACATCGTTCGCTGGAACGAGTCGTCGCAGGTGTTGATTAGCAACGCGCTGAAACCGGCGGAGGTGCGCGAGACGTTTCTTTCGTTTGAGAGCGGGCGTGCGATGGTGATCGTGGACGAAAGTCAGCTTTCCCTGGCGATCGGGAAGCGCGGTCAAAACGTGCGGCTTGCGGCCCGGCTGACCGGGTGGGATATCGATATTCTCACGCCCGCGGAGTATGACAAGAGCGTGGACGAGATGGAGAAGACGCTGCGAGACATCGAGGGCGTACAGGACGTTCTGCTCGACAAGCTCCTGGCGATGGGGATTATTTCGATCGGCGACCTGGTTGAGGTGGGTCCCGAACCCATCGCGCAGGGACTCGAGATTGACGCGGATCTGGCCGCCAGGATCGTACGAGCGGCCGTTGACCAGCAGGCGGCGAAGAAGATAGCGGCGGCGAATCCGCCGGCGGCCCCTGCGGACGGCGACAGCGACGGCGACATCTCGGTGCCCGACGACCCGGCGTCCGACGACGAAGATTCCGCAACAGAACAGGTCGATGCGACCTCGGAGTCGACAGCGGTCGTGGAACCAAGCGCTTCGGATTCACCGGAACCGTCGGAGCCTGTGGCTTCGGTCGTGGTGACGGATCC
>JADFRH010000003.1 GCA_022561415.1 Planctomycetota bacterium | reverse complement strand
CCTGCTCGATCGGTGCAGTGACCTCGAGGCGCAGTTTCCGCAACCGGCGAGTCGGGCGCAGCGGTGGTACCTCGAACGCATGAGACAATGGACGCCCGGCATAACGAAACGAAAAGCGACGGCGCTAATCGGACAACTAAAACGAGGTGCGGCGTGAGTCCAGAGCCAACCAGCATCCCGAACGCCGACCCGCTATACGACGCAACGGCTGCGGCGGAATACTTGGGATTGGTCGGCGTGGTCAAGCATCCGGAACAGGCCGTCCGGGCGTTGTGTCGCAAGCACCACCTCCGGTCAACGAGAGTGTGCGGAAAGGTTATGACCCGCAGATCATGGTTGGAAGCGTATATCGCCACCAATGCACGAGAGGACGCGGCATGAAGGGTTGCAACCGGTTCAGACACGGGTATCATCGCGGATGCGAAACCGAATCTACCGGAGTATCTGGCAATGATCTAACAGGCGTGACTGACCGCAGACGGCCCGGTGTCCGTGAGGCCCGGCAAAACCTACCTCTTTCCGGAGGTTCGGTTTCGCACGTCTGCGGTCCGGTCCTATGCGCGAGGGTGAACCGATGAACGATCGACCCCGATACAGTAAGTGGTCCAGGAAGTCCGGCGGGTATAAGGAATGCCAGAAGTGTCGGCATCGCCACAAACCGGCCGTGCGTGTCGGTGACAAAGTCCAGCGGGTCAAGGTGTGTGCGAAGTGTGGCACCGAACTACCGGCCCATCTGTCATATCCAAAGCGCGGATCGGTTACGTGGTACGTCCGCGAGTGCGATCCGGTGTCCGGGCAGACGCATGACAAGCGTTGCCGATCTTCGGAGCACGCCGACGAAATGATCCGAAACCTCGAGCGCGACTACACGGCCGACCCGATACAGGGGCGGCTACTTGAACACGCAAGCCATATCGTCCGGCAGATTGAATCGACCGACTTTGACGACGCGGTCAACCAACTGATCGAACGTCTCGGCGGCAGTCCGGCGGATCGGATGCTGCGACCGATCGAATGGAGTGAAGCCGTGCGGACGATCTGCGGCGAGCTGCGCGACAAGGGCATGTCGACCGACTACGTTGCCAATATCGAACGGGTGGCCGGGTTCGTTCGCAAGATCACAGGCGTTGATTCCTGGCCGTCGCTTTCGCTTGACCACATCGCCACATATCGCAATGTCCGCCTGGCCGGTGGGTGGGTCTGGCATGGTCGCACGATGCGGGCGGTGTCTGCGCACGCCGTCAACGGCGACCTGCGGACGTTGGGTGCGTTCCTGTCGCGTGCGGTCAAGAAGCGATGGGTAACGGCGAGCGTCTTGGCGGGCGCGCAGGATGAATTCATAAAGACCCGAACGATCAAAGTCGCGTACATGCCCGACGCCGACCTGCGGGTGATTCTGCAAAAGGCGGGCGACGGATGGCTGCGGTCGTTTCTGTTACTGGCGTATTACACCGGCGCGCGGCGGTCGGATTTGTTATCGTTGATCTGGGAAGATGTCGACCTGACCGGTGAGACGGTCGCACCCGAGGGACGGCAAGGTCCGCACATCTACATCCGTGGGTCGAAGGCCGATACGCCGCGATGGACACCACTGCACCCGGACGCGGTCGCGGCGGTCGAGGCGCTACGGCAGCATCCGGTGATTGATCGCAAGCTGTTTCCGGTCCGCGAGTCCAAGAATCCCGGAAGCTACGTTTCGCACCTGTTCGCCAAGCTGTGCGTCGACGCCGGGATGACTTCCGAGACTGAGCATGACGGCGAGACCGTCACGAAAAACCGGTGGAAGCTGCACGACCTTCGGCGAAAGTCGAATACCGATCTGCGTAACGGCGGCGCGTCAACGAAGGAACGGGCGGCGTTACTGGGGCATCGCACCGACGCGGTGAACGAGGTCCACTACGAAGCGCTCCTGCCGGAACGCGAGCGCGACCTGATCGATGGGCTCACGGCGTTCGGTGTGGCGGTGTGACGCTGTGAAGTTTCGCAAGTGTAGCGCGACTGTAGCGCGACAACGCGCATGAATATCGGTTGCGTGGGGTTACACCGGTTGCGTGCAAACCGCACTGGCGATACGAAAAACGCGATAGGGGGCCGTCAGTGAGGGTCGATACCCGACTTAGGATCTAGTGGCCGAAAGGTCGTGGAGGTTCGAGTCCTCTCAGCCGCAATAGGACAAGAAACGGGCTTGACGTGTGTGAGAACGACGTCATGGACGCTGGTCTTGTACGTCGCCGCACGCGTCGGAGTTGCTTTTCAACTGCGCCGGTCGTATGCTTGACCAGACTCTGGGGTTGATCGAGGTTGCTGTCATGCAACGAAGGCCGACATCGAAGACACGTGGTAGCAGTAGGGAGGGCATCGGTTCAGAGGGAGCTTCCCCGGTGCAGCGCGTTTGGGACGCGGATCGCAACGGAGGTTCTGCCTCACGGAGCGAGATTCTTCTGGCTGGTCAGAGCTTTGTTCTCGAACTCCTGGCCAAAGGCGCCGGTCTCGAAACCGTTCTTACCGAACTCGTTCGCACGATAGAGCGATGTTCACCGGACATGCTTTGTTCGGTCTTGCTCTACGATTCCGCGACGCGGTGCCTCCGCCACGGGGCCGCACCCAGCCTTCCCGCAGAGTACAACGCGGCTGTCGACGGCATATCGATCGGCCCATCCGTCGGCTCCTGTGGCACGGCGGCCTACAATCGCAAACGCATCGTGGTTGAGGACATCAGCAACGATCTCCTCTGGGCGGACTACCGTGCGATCGCGTTGGAACACAACCTCAGAGCGTGCTGGTCGGAACCGGTGTTGTCATCGGCAGGCGACGTTCTCGGCACATTCGCGATGTATTACGATAGTCCTCGTGGTCCCACGGAGGAGGAAATAGAGCTGATCGAAAGAGCGGCCTACCTGGCCGGCATCGCCATCGAGAGGACGCGGTCCGACGACACCGTTCGTGAGAACGAGGAGAGATTTCGTCAGCTCGCGGAAACCGTGCGGCTGATCCCCTGGGAAGCGGATCCAGAGACGTTGCGGTTCACGTACGTCGGCCCACAGGCAGTGGAAATTCTGGGATACCCGGTCGAAGCCTGGTATCAGGAGGGGTTCTGGGTCAGCCGCTTGCACGCTGCGGATCGCGAGTGGGCGGTCAACTTCTGCCGCGAACAGAGCAAGACCGACAATCATCACGAGTTCGAGTACCGCATGGTGGCTGCCGACGGACGTACCGTTTGGCTACATGACGTGGTCCGCGTTACCCGACGCGACGATCAGAACGTGCTCAGGGGTTTTATGATTGACGTGAGCGACCGCAAGCGCGCCGAGGAATCGCTCAGGCAAGCCGATCGGCTCGCCTCGCTCGGAACGCTGGCGGCCGGTGTTGCCCATGAGATCAACAATCCGCTGGGCGCTATCCTGCTCGCCTCGCAAGCGGCGTTGTCGATTAAGGATAAACAGAAGGACAAGGCCCGTCTGGAGGAACTGCTCACACTGATTCGCGATGATGCCGAGCGGTGTGGCCGGATCGTCTCCGGCGTTCTCCAGTTTTCACGCCAGAGCTCGCACGATCGAACGCCCACCAACCTCAACGACGTGGTCACCACGGCCGTTGATCTGACCCGCATGTATGCCCAGGAGCGAAGAGCCGACGTAAGCGTGGAGCTGTCGTCCAAGGTTACGCCGATCTCGATGAACCCGGTCGAGATGGAGCAGGTGCTGGTAAACCTTATTCGCAACGCGATCGAGGCGCGGTCGAAGGGCGTCAGCGTGGCGATTCGTACGCGGCGAGCCGGCGACTCGATCCTCGTTTCGGTGCGCGACGGCGGAACCGGGCTGGGACTGAGCATCGTCCACGGGATCGTCGCCATGCACGGCGGCAGCATCGAAGTCAAGAGCAAACCCGACCAGGGAACCACCGTCCAGGTCCGCCTGCCGGTTTGATGCCCGTGGGTGCTCGAAGTCGCAGGTCGCAAAGGGTCGGAGATACGGGCGCGTGGCCCATCGCTTTGCGGTGCGGGAGTCGAATCGTTCGCCTTTTTGTCGTGGCCGCGCGTTGGCGACGATTCAACGAGCCCGAACACAGGCGAGCGGCCAGGTTTTTCATACGCGGGCCGCGATTCTCTTGGTTAGAGCACGGTAGGATCGTGCCGTGCCGTGCATGTTTGATTCGAGTCCCCCAAGTCTAAAGACATGGGTCCATCAGCCGGAATGTCTGATCGCTTCCTTACGGGCGCGGCTCGGAAAAAGAGTTCTTAAGTACGCTCTGATACGGCGGCGGGGGGCCGAAGAGGCGGTTCATTTCGTTGACCAATTGGATGACGCGGCGGGGATCATGTACGGCCGCGAACTCGCCGCTTATCTCCGCACGGGTGAACAGCGGGCTGCTCGAGGCCAGATGCCGCGTCGGGTGCAGCTTTGCGTGTTCGATTGCGCCGATCAGCCGCCCGCCGCGCTTTTCCTTGAAGAAAACCGACCCGGCGCCGTCGTAGGCGGTGCCGGTCCGGCCGCTAACCAGATAATAGGTGATCGTGCCGTTGATCTGCGTGCGATGGGTAACGGTTCGTCCGGGGATCGGGCGCCACACGCTGCGTATGTGGACGACTTGGGTGAGTGCGTTCTCGGCGCCCGCGCCGGGGTGGCTCGCCCGGCGCAGCACCAGATCGACGTTGCCGTGGCGGTCGAGGTTGTACCAAGCCTCCTGGAACGTTTCGCGCAATCGCTCGGTCGAGCCCGGTGTGCGATGATCGACGAGTCGAATCACCGAAAGGACCGGACGTTGCGTGCATCCGCCGGCCGCAAGAAGGGCGAGCGTAATCCCGGCAACGATCTTAGCGTCGCGCCGAGCGAGCCGGAACGTCTGCCCTCGCCTGCCGATTTGGTGCGTGAAGTACACGTCGAACGAACCGTACGCGCCTCGGTTCACCGCGTCAACACGCCGCGTCGCGATGCAACCCCGCGAGCACCCCCGCTGTCCCGTCGTTTTCAGAAAGTCTGAAACTCGACTGGGGCGGGAGGGCAGCTTCCCCGACTCGCGCCGACTCTATATAATCCGCTCTGCTGTGAGGCACCGGCAGCTTGCCGGTGAGGTGGCGGGCGACGAGCCCATACCGCACGTTCTTCCATGAATAACCGGCTGCGCGCAGGTGCAATGGACAATCAATCTACGAAAGCAATGTGGCGGCTCGGCGTCGTCTCGTTTCTCAATGCCAGACCGTTGATCGCCGGGCTCGAACGTGACCCGCGTTTCGAGCTGATCTTCGATGTGCCCGCGCGGCTTCCCGCCCGGTTGGAGGCCGGCGAGTTCGACGCGGCGCTTGTTCCGGTGATCGACCTGGTGGCCGAGGGGCGGGACTGGCAGATCATCTCCGACGCCTGCATCGGCTGCGATGGCGAGACGCTCACGGTCCGTGTCTTCTCGCAAATCCCGCCGCAGGAGATTTGTACGCTCCACGTCGACGGTGATTCTCACACCTCCGTCGCGCTGGCACGAATTCTCTGGAAGGAGCTGTACGCCCGTGATTTGGAAGTCGTTCCGTATCTGGGAACCGAGACGGCGGCGGAATGTGAGGCCGTGCTGCTGATCGGCGACAAAGTCGTGGGCAATTCCTTGATAGAATACGAAACCGAAACTGACCTCGGTTCCGCCTGGAAATCGCTGACGTCGCTACCGTTTGTCTTTGCGGCGTGGGCCGGGCCGCGAGGAAGTGATGTATCCGAACTCGCGGTCCACCTGTCCAACGCGCGGGACCAAGGCGTTGCCTCGGCCGCGATGATCGCCGAAGACGTCGCGCCGGGGCTCGGCTGGCCGGTGACGCTCGCGAAACGCTATCTCGCCACGCGATTGAAGTTCGATCTCGGCGAGCGACAACGGGCCGGCATGGCCCGGTTCCTCGAATTGGCCAAACGTGAGAATCTCGTGCCCACGAACCGAGAACTGGTATTCGCATGACGGCGACGGCGACAGAAAAAGTGGCGGCAACGATCGCGCGAATCACGGACGCGGAGGCGCTCGATCTCTACCGCGACTGTTCGATTCACGAGCTCGGGCGGCGGGCGCACGAGGTCACGATGCGGCTTCATCCGGAGCCCTACCGAACCTACGTCGTCGATCGAAACATCAACTACGCCAACTACTGCACGGCCAAGTGTATATTCTGCAACTTCAAGGCGGACCCGCCGGGCATGAACTCCGGGCGCAAAGATCTTCCCGGCGGTTACGTTCTGTCGTTTGAGGAGATCGGTCGGAAGATCGAGGAGCTGATTGACATCGGTGGCACCCAGGTTCTGATGCAGGGCGGGTTGGTGCCGGCTGAGATTCTTTCGTTCGAGTGGTATCTCGACCTGATGCGGTTCATCAAGCGCGAGTACCCGGGCATCCACGTTCACGCTTTCAGCCCGCCGGAAATCTACGCGTTTCATCAGATCTTCGACCTGAGTCTGCGCGAGGTTCTGTCGCGTCTTCGGGACGCCGGGTTGGACTCGATTCCCGGCGGCGGTGCGGAGATTCTGGTTGATCGGGTGCGGAACAGGATCGCGCAGGGCAAGACGACAACGGCTCAATATCTCGAAGTGATGCGTGAGACCCACCGGATCGGTATGAATACCAGCATCACAATGATGTTCGGTCATATTGAAACAATTGAAGAGAGAATTGAACACTTGCGGCGTGTTCGTGAGCTTCAGGATGAGACAGGCGGGTTCACGGCGTTTATTTGCTGGACGTTTCAACCGGGCGAGACGCCTTTGGGGCGCGTGAAGCGATTCGATGTCGAGCACGACGGTGAGCCGGACGGGGAGCATCTGGTCCTCGCTGATGCTCAAGAGTACCTGCGGATGAACGCGTTGGCCCGCGTTTATCTAGATAATATCCCCAATGTGCAGTCGAGTTGGGTCACACAGGGGGCCAAAATCGGTCAGATCGTCCTGTATTTCGGGGCGAATGATATGGGTTCGGTGATGATGGAGGAGAACGTCGTTTCGGCCGCGGGAACGACGTATCACCTTACAGAGCAAGAGATTAGGGACGCCATCACCGGCGCCGGATGGGTGCCCAGGCGCCGCAATTTCTTCTACAAAGTCATCGAGAACGGCTAGATTCCTGTTGCGGCGAGGCATGATCCGAGCCGGACCGGTTGCAGATCGCAAACATTTCAGATTGTACTGGCATTGGCCAGGGGCCGCGTGTTAGACTGCGGCTGAGGGTTATCGGGCCGCATGTCGATGTAGGTACGGTATGGCACGGCGGAGGATGCGCCTTGCATCGCTCTTGAGCCGTGCTGAAGGCGCTGATACAGGTTCGACCGTCGGCAGGAGGGTGCAGATGAGGCACGCACGGGAGATCGATCGTAGGCCCCGATTCTCGGCGCGCGCCTACGGTTCTCCCGGTCTCCCAACGATCAGCCGTAAGGCTTGTTCCCATCGCGCGCTCGTTGTGCGCGCGGTCGGCCATGGGCGGATGCCTGCATGCAATGGGATGTGATTTGGGACCGCGCCCGCGCTGATCTCGTCATCACGACGGCGCGAGGCGACGAGGACGTACTTCTTTGGGAGCATTCCGCGCGCGTCGCGCAAAACGCCCGTCAAATCGTGGGGATTGCCGAGGTCGTCGCGACCGGGGCCGACGAAGCAGCGGTTGTTGTGGCCGCGTTGTACCATGAGGCCGGATGGATGGCGCGCCTCAAGCGCGGAGAGATCGACCCGGCCGACATTTTCGTCCGTTCGACGCATGACGACCACCGAGAGGAAGGCTCCGCGATGCTCGAGCGGAGCATGGCGAAGCTGCTGCCTGGAGACTCGTTGACTCGGGCGCTTCATGCGGTTCGTGCCATGGACGACAGGCATACCGATCGCGGTGATGCCTTGGCGCTCATGGATGCGGATCACCTCGACGAGTTCGGTGTCATTTCGCTATGGCCGACCGTGCGAAAGGGTCTCGTCGATGGGAGAGGAGTTCAAGCCGCCATCGAGACCTGGCGCCGACGCAAGGAGTATCGCTTTTGGGAAGCGCGGCTCAGAGACTCGTTTCACTTTGACGCGGTGCGGGACGTCGCACGCAGCCGGCTCGCCCAGCTCGATGAGGTCATGCAGGTGCTGGCGGAGCAGCAAGAAGGGAGTGATCTCGCACGTCAACTCCGTAGCGATCGGGCGACCGACGCCGCGTTGAGTTAACGCTGGGAATGGGCTCTGTCTTGCCTTGGCGTCCCTGCGAAGTTGTCGAGCGGAACTTCCACAAATCGCCACACGTGATGGGTAGACGTTGCGGCTGCCGAGGGAGTCATGGCGCAACCGTCACGGCCTTTCGGGGAGCGAGGTGAGATTCGTTACGCAGATGCATCGACCTTGGCCATGGTCTGTGCGATCTTCTCTCCCAATGACTCGGCCGTGAACGGCTTGACGATGTAGTTGTTGACGCCGGCCTTGATCGCCTCGAGCACGCGTGATTTTTCCGCTTCGGTCGTACACATGATGATCGGAGTCGTTTTGTCGGTCTCGCGGATCTTCTTGATGAACGTGATGCCGTCCATGTTGGGCATGTTCCAATCCACGAGCATGAGATCCGGCGGGGTCTCCGCATAGACGGCGAGCCCCTTGACTCCATCCTCGGCCTCGATGAAGTCGGAGTGGCCGAGCTGTTTCAGAACGTTCTTTTGGATGTTTCGAATGGTGCGCGAGTCGTCTACCAGAAGGATTTTCACGTTCGGGCTCCTATCCGGGTTTGCTGCGGGGGTGCGCCGGCGCCTGCCTTTCCCATGACCATCCCTACCTCTACGTGGAATTGTCCGAGCTCCGTAGCGCAGGGGATTAACAAGCGTTGCGTCAAGCTGGTTCCAAAGACGCTGTGGTTTGCGCCGACGATTACGTTGGGCAACGAAATGCTGATGTTGAAACCCTCGAACGCGGATTTCGCGCCTCCGGCCACCATGTTCGCGAGTTCACCCAGGGCGTCGGCGAAGTCCTCGTGGTCTGGGGTGATTTCGGTGCCCGCAAAGGCTGAAGCCATCTTTGATGCAACGTCGTAGCGAAAGTGAAGCACAACACTCCCCGTTGCGCCACCTGAGAAACCGATCACGCTGGAAACGTCGGACAACGGTTCGTTCGCCGTCTTGAGCTCCGGCTTTCCTACCGTTACCTCCAGGCCGCACATTTTTCCGAAGGTGTTGCAAACGGAATTAATGAACGCGTTGATATAGCGAGCATCCATTGGGAACCTTTCCTGGCGTCTAGTATTGATGCGTTTTCGATACGAGTTACGGGGTTACCGAGCGGTCCTCTTTGCACTCGGCAACACGATACTGCACCTATCGGTTCTCAACTTCGCTGACTGAAACGGGGCGAGAATCCCTTTCCATGGACCGCCGGAGCCCGCGGAGGGCGGTCCCGGCGCAGCGGGATTGCTGAGCGTGGGGGGAGAGCAGGAATCTCGTCCCAGCATGTTTTCTTACACTCGCAGTGTGGTTGGTCCGCGGATCGCAACTCCCGGCGCCGGCGCAAGAGGACGATTAGCGGACGTTGAGGCTGATTCGGCCTCCGACACGCTTGCCGGTACGGTTTGGCGCAATTTTCGGGAAGTTCTTGTTGAATTTCCCGGACCGCTTGTGCTATGCTGGCATGCGCGAGATTGTGATGGTTCCCCGGATGTTCGCGAAAGGAAGGGTCGTGAAGTGGTGGGTTGCATGCATTGCCGTGATTTGCACGGCGGGCTGCGGTCTGGGCGCGGGCATCACTCCGACGTCGCCAGGCGTCACAACGGAGTTCGCGCCGTCTGAAACAGGCCCGGACGCTCTTCCACCTGCCCCGCCGACAGCGCAGGCCGCGATTCCCTTCGCCTATGCCGATCCAGCCGCGCCTTCAGCTCCGTTTCCCGCTCTAATGACGGGCGAAAGTGGCTCGTTTGACGTTCTCGGCGTACTGCTCGATGCTTTGCTAGTAGAATTACTCGCTCCCGCGGGGCCGCGCCTCGATGATTCCATGACATTTCTGGAACGGTTATGCCTCGGGGGCGACGACCCCGATTTCTTCTGCCGTCAACGATATGGTCGCTGACAAGGTGCCGGAACTCGCCCACCTGAGCATCTCGAGTAGATCGCGGAAACCAAGCCGGCCCGCCGTTACCCAGAGATGGGAACGACGGGCCGAAGCCTGTGTGCCGCCGCAGGCAGCATCGTCTGCTGCCTACGGCAGCCAACCTATATTATATGCCACGGATCACCTCCTCATGAATACGGAACAACCCACCGGTCGAGGTGGCTACCTCGAACCACCGGTCTTGCCCAGCCCGCAGACCGTCATCCGCAGGCACGTCGCGAGTTCGCCATCCAACGACTGAACCCGCCGCGGAGCGAAAGGTCGCTGCCACATGCCCGATTTCGCACTGCCTATCAGACCCTGCGACTCCACAGCCCCACTATAGCGGTTCAGATCGAGAAAAGTCAAGACAATTATGCCCGGTCGCCTAGAGCGACCCCGTGGGGTCGGGGCATGGGGCTTGTTCCGATAGGAACGGCCTCCGCGTATGGATTTCACAGGGGGACGCCAACGTGCCAAGGAAGAGTTTAGAAGCTATCAGCTATCAGCCGTCAGCCGGAATATGCGTTGACGCCGCGCATTACGTTTCCACGAGATAGAGGTTACACCCCGTGCTTGTGGTGGGCGTTGGCGGTTGCAAGCGTCTGACTGATAGCTGACGGCTGATAGCTTCTCAAACACGCTCTTACGCATTCGAACCGTCGAAACAACGCACCGGACAAATCGTTTCCGGAAACAGGTTCAATCCGGTTTGCGAAACAGGGCGATACTGGCCGTGAATCCGTGGACGAAGTTCCTTGCGCCGATCGGTCCGAACTCACCGCCGCAGAAGAACCCCGCCATGGGTACGTCTCCCAGTATCTCGTGGAGCATGTGCGCGTCGTGCCCAGGCTCGCTCCACATGTTGGTACCGCGCCCGTTACAGCCGAACAGCAGCGCGCCGCGGACTCCGGTGTTCGCGTGCGGGGAAAGCAGGGATCGAAGGTCTTCGCTGGCGGTTGCGGCGTCGCGAACGTGAAACTGAACGGTAGCACCGACGCGGGCATGACCGGCCATGGCGACCGCGCCGCTTTGGCGGTCCACCCCGATAATATTGTGAATCAGAAAGTCGCCCCGTGTGAACTGGTCACGGTATTCGTCGATCACCCGACCGATCAGCAGCGACTGCTTGGCCAGCTTCTCGTCCGCTTCGGACAGGCCGACGTACACCTCGTGGAGCTGATGAAGGGCGGGCTTCGCCCCGAGCTCCTGGATGACGTTGCGCTCACCCTTCGTGATGACGAACGGAATGCCGATCGGTCGGCATCCCTGCGACACGACCGTGTCCATCTGGAAATCCCCCGACAGGGCTACGCCGACAAGGCCCTCGCGGTGGATGTCCGCGTTGATGAACAAGCGGTTCTGTTTCGGTTTCGCGGCGGCGCTGGCGACCCCGCCGACCAGCGGCGCGCCGGGGAAGGCGTCGTTGAGGCTGTCGATGAAGTCGGGAATCGCCAGGCGAAACGGGTCGGCAAGCGCGATGAAGGCCGGCTTGCTTTCCGGAGAAACGCCGACGATCCGCTCCCAGTCGGGCAGCGACTCGATCGACGTCAATCCTTCCTGTTGGATATGAAACGGACGAATCGCGACGCCGGGCATCGACGCGACCAGCAGCGACATCGAAGGCCCCTGCTCCAGCTCCTTTTCACAGCCGATCGTGCCCCCGGCCGTGCAGCCGAGCAGGACCGCGCCCGGCAACGCCTGGGCCAGCCGATCGATGATCTTCTCGAGATCATCCTCGAAATGGGCCGTGCAGAACATCAGCCCCAGATCGACCATGCCAGGCGTCACGCGCGCATCGATCGCGCCGAGGAGTTCGTCCACCGCCCGGTCGGTTTGTGTTGCTTCCGTAATGGATGAGGCGAAACGCACTTGATTCTCGAGCCCGACGTCGAAACGTCAAAACCTTGAACCACTCCCCACCTTGAGGTCAAGACAGGAAGGATGCCTGGGCCACAGGCGACGTCGCGAAAGCTGACCGCTATCAGCTATCAGCTATCAGCTATCAGCTATTCGACCACGCCGATGAGCAACACATTAGAACGGGCTGGCAAGAAAAGCAAATCGGTTGTATCTTGAACGTTGAAAGGTCTCGACGTTTCGACGTCTTGACGTTTTTTCGTTTCGACGTTTTGTCCGCAGGAACTCGATCCGCAATGCCCGGCGAAGTGCAAGGATCCGCAACATCCTGGTGCGTACGAGTCTTTCCCGCGTCCGCTCGTTTGGACGGGCACGGTCGAGACGTACTGGCTGAGCTTCGCGAGATCGGCTTCGCCCACGTCGAGGCGATCGCCTCGAGCCGACTCTATTTCCTGGTCGGAAACCTCGATGAATCACACGCGCTTCTCCTGGCCAAGGAGTTGCTGGCCGATCCTGTTGCAGAATCGTACACCGTAACGTCCGGGCTGTGCGAGCGAACCGACGAATATCCCGCGATCGAGGTGCATCGCCTCCCAGGTGTCATGAACCCGGCCGCAATCAGTGCGCTTCACGCCGCCAGGCGTCTGCTCGCTACCGGCGCCGGCGGCAAGGCGGACATCGACCAGGTGCAGACCGCACGGCGATACCAGATTATTGGCGCCCGGTGCCGCGCTGATCTCGAGGGCATCGCGACCAAGCTGCTCGCCAACGACTGTGTGGAGACCTTTTACCTCGACGGCTTCGACCGATCGGACCCGATCCCCACGGCGTTTCCCAAACCGCCACAGCGTCCATTCTCGCTCCGCCGCGTTTCGATCCGCAACTTGCGAGACGATGAGCTGACGCAGCTCTCGCGTGATGGGCACCTGTTTCTCTCGTTGCAGGAAATGCAAACCATCCGTGACTATTACATCGGCGCCGCCCGCGAGCCGACGGACCTGGAACTCGAGACGCTCGCGCAGACCTGGTCCGAGCACTGCGTTCACAAGACGCTCAAGTCCTCGATCGACTATGAGGGCGATGCGTTCGGGGCGACCGGTCGGACCCGCGTTCACTTCGACAATCTGCTCGTGGAAACCATTGTGAAAGTGACCAGCGAACTCGATCGCGACTGGTGCCTCTCCGTCTTTGTCGACAACGCCGGCATCGTGGCGTTTGACGACGAGTACGGGATCGCCTTCAAGGTCGAGACGCACAACCATCCCACCGCGCTCGAACCCTATGGCGGGGCGGCCACGGGCATCGGCGGATGCATTCGCGACATCATGGGCTGCGGGCTCGGCGCCAAGCCGATCGCCTCGACCGACGTGTTCTGCGTTGCACCGCCCGACTTCGACTCGGCCAGGCTGCCCAAGGGAGTGCTCCATCCGCGGCGCGTGTTGCGCGGCGTCGTCCGAGGCGTACGCGATTACGGCAACCGCATGGGGATTCCCACGGTCAACGGCGCGATTCATTTTGATGATCGCTTCCTTGCCAATCCGCTCGTGTTCTGCGGCTGCGTGGGTCTGATCCCGCGCGACCGAATCGACAAGCAGCCGAATCCGGGCGACCGAATCGTGCTGGCCGGAGGCAAGACAGGACGAGACGGCATCCACGGCGCTACGTTCTCATCGGCCGAATTGACCGAGACGCACGCCGACGAGTTCTCGCACGCCGTGCAGATCGGACATGCGATCGAGGAGAAAAAAGTCTTGGACGCCATGCTGCTCGCACGCGATTTCGCCGGTGGCTGCCTCTACTCGGCCGTGACCGACTGCGGTGCGGGCGGGCTCAGCAGCGCGGTCGGCGAGATGGCCGAGCACCTCGGCGCGGAGGTCGATCTCGACACGGTACCGCTGAAATACTCCGGTCTGAGCTACGACGAGATCTGGATTTCCGAAGCCCAGGAACGAATGGTCTTCGCCGTCCCGCCCGAGCACATCGGGACGTTTCTCGCGGTGTTCGCCGGCGAAGAGGTCGAAGCGACCGTCATCGGAACGTTCGCCGACGACCGAATACTCCGCGTGCGCTTTGGGGGCGAAACCGTCGGTGAGCTGGATATGACGTTTCTCCACGACGGGCTCCCCAAGACGACGCTCACGGCGAGCTGGAGTCGCCAAGACCGTAAGCCGATTGCAGCCGCGTCAAGACGAAGTGTTGCCGAAGCGGGAAACCCAAACGGTCAACTGCTTGCGGCTCTGGGCGAACTCAACACGGCGTCGAAGGAATGGGTGATCCGCCAGTACGACCACGAGGTGCAGGGGCGAAGTGTCATCAAGCCGCTGGCTGGTCCCGGCAACGGCCCGTCCGACGCGGCCGTGGTGCGTCCGCGCTATGACAGCCATCGGGGCATCGCCATCGGTTGTGGTATGAGCCTCGAGCTTGCCGATGTCGATCCCTACCTGATGGCCGTCGCCGCCATTGACGAGGCGCTTCGCAACGTCATCTCCGTCGGGGCCGACCCGCTGCACATCGCGATTCTCGACAACTTCTGCTGGCCGAAGGTGGACTCGGAGGAGTCGCTCGGGGCGCTGGTTCGCACGTGCGTCGGTGCTCGAGACGCGGGCATCGCCTACGGATTGCCCTTCGTGTCGGGCAAGGACTCGCTCAACAACGAGTTCACGATGAGCGCCGACGAGGCGAAGCGTACCGGTCTTCCCGAGCGCATCGCCATCCCTTACACGCTGCTGATCAGCGCCTTGGGCAGAGTCAACGACGTTCGTCGGTGCGTAACGATGGACCTGAAAGAGCCGGGCAACGTCCTGGTTCTGGCGTCATCGCCGGTCATTCCTACCTTGTCGACGTTGATGAATCCGAGCCGCGACCGTGGTGATCCGAGCCGCGACCGTAAGGGAGCGGACGACGCTCCGACATTCGCCAAGTCGTTCGCCATGCACCAACGCGTGGCCGGTCTCATCGCCGGCGGCAAGGTTCGCGCCGCCCACGACGTAAGCGACGGCGGGTTTGCGGTGGCGATCGCCGAGATGTGCATCGCCTCGAACCTCGGTGCTTCGGTTGCGAAACCACCGCTGGCATACGAGGCCGGGCTGTTTGACGAGGTGCAAACCACCTACGTCCTGGAAATGAACGAGTCCGACGCGAAGGCCTCGGGGCTTCCGGTCATCGGCCGGGTTGAATCGCAGCCGCGTCTACAGATCGAAGGAGACGCCGGCGACCCCATCGACTTGCCGGTGGACAAGCTGGCCCGCGCCTGGCGACGGGAGGGGGGTCATACCCGTGGGTGACGTTCGAGTGATGGTCCTTCGCGCGGCCGGCATCAACTGCGACGAAGAAACGATGCACTGCTGGCGCTTGGTCGGCGCCGCGCCGGAGCTGTGGCACATCAACGCCGTGGCCGACGAGCCCGGCGTGATCGACGAGTTCTCGATCGTGACGATTCCCGGCGGCTTCAGTTACGGCGACGATATCGGCGCGGGCGTCATCCTGGCCCAGCGGATGCTGCATGATATGAAGGAGCCGCTCGAACGTCTCGTGGAGCGGGGCGGCGGGATTCTGGGGATCTGCAACGGGTTTCAGGTGCTCGTGAAGCTCGGGCTGCTTCCCGGTGGCGAGGGCGGACGCGACGAGGTGACCGTCACGTACAACGACTCCGCCAAGTTCGAGGCCCGCTGGGTCAGGCTCAGGGTCGAAACTGAAGGATGTCCGTTTCTTCCGCTACCAGGCGCATCCGATAGCGCACGCATTCTCGAAATGCCCGTCGAGCACGCCGAGGGAAGGGTGGTCACCGCAAGCGACAGCGCGACGGAGCGCCTCGCCGCAAGCGGCGCAATCGCTTTGCGATATGTCGACGACGAAGGTCGCACCGACACGTACCCCGCCAACCCCAACGGCAGCACGGCCGGCATCGCCGGACTCTGCGACGCGACCGGCCGCGTCCTCGGCCTCATGCCACACCCCGACCGCAATTTCGACCACACTCACCACCCCCACTGGACCCGCCGAACACCCACCGGCCCACCCGACGGCCTGACCATCTTCCAAAACGCGGTAGTCCATTGGCAGGCCCAATAGTTCGTCGCAAAACACGACACCGTACGCTACCATGCCCGCCATGCGGTTGACCGTTCAGAAATTCGGCGGGACCAGCCTGGCCAATTCGCCGAACATCAACCGACCCGCCTGACGCCCCGACGATCTTCCACTACGAGGCGGCGTCTTGGAGCCGCTGAGGCCTGCCTGTAATCGCAACTCGTTTTGCAGCAGCCGCCCAGTACGTGGTCCATCCCGTAGGCAGCCTTTTTGGCCTCCCTCCGGATGATTCGGGTGTTAGTAGGGGCAATTCGCGAGCAATTTCGTGCGGGGTGCGCTTCAGGTGGACGAAAACGCCTCTCTTGTACGTATTCGCCTCTATTTCAGAGAAGAACGGGGCGGTATATACCCGTATATATGCCGAACGAAAACCGCATTCTACGGCATAGAACGGCGTTTGGAGGGCTCTTGGCCTTGAGTAGCCTGTTGCTTCTCTGTTCGGCTATCGGCTTCAGGCCGAGGCGGTCACAAAATAAACGCCATGCACCCACAAAAAAGGCGATATATTGGTCGCGATCTGGAGACGTCATGCGTACGCCTGCCACCACGCTTATTGTGAGCTAAGCCGGAGGTTGACTTCGCCTCGAGGATCGGTATCATCGTAGAGACGTGTCACGGGCTTCGAAACCATGAACAGGAGCGTATGAAATGGCTGAGGAAAAGAATAGAAGGCAACGAGGTCGCAACACCCCCTTTTTTCCATTGGGCGAATGCGTTCAGTTCGTCCAAGTCCTTCATGAGCGAATCGGCAAGGGGCCGTTTAGTCGATCGGCCGTTGCAGCCGCCTGGGACCAAGCGTTTAAGAGCGGAGCATTTGATCGAAAGATCGGGGCCCTCATGCATTTTGGATTGCTTGAGCGATCCGGTACGCAGTATAGGGTTTCTCAGGAAGCAATGTGCATCGTGTCGCCGACGTCAACCCAAGAGGAGAGTAATTCCATCGTAGCGTGCGCGCGGGGACCGGTGGTGTACGCTGAATTGTTCGCAAAGTTCCAAGGGCAAGCGCTTCCCGCGCGTCTATCAAATGTGCTTTCGCGCGAACATGGTGTCGCGCTCAAGTCTAGCGAGGATGTTGCGAAAGTATTTCTTGAAACGGTGGCATTTGCGAAGCTTGAGCGCCACGGGATTTTGCACACGGAACCCCATGAGGACGGAGCAAGAGCCAATGACGTTTCGGGGCTTCCAGCAACCGAGCAGTTGCCGGGAGGTAACCAAGATGCAAATCGAATTCCGGGGGCACACGCTGCAGCGAACGCGGCGGCGGCAAGCCACGTGAGAGGGAACGTGCAGGATTATACGATTCCGCTTAAAGGCACCGGCGAATGCGCTATGATCTCTCTTCCCGTGCCGTTGCAGGAACGTGACCTAAAGCAGGTAAAGGCATGGCTTGATTACATGTTGGGTATTGCGAAGGAAGAAGAGCCCGACATCAGCAAAGACTGATGCCGGGCTACAACTGTTGCTCCCGGGGGTGCGGCGGAGCCGCCCACAGGGAGGCCGGGACGATACCCGGGCTTAGAACTCCAAGCACTCTAAGTCTATCCGGGCGAATCGCCGGTAACAAGGGGCTTCCCATTTATAAGGAGAATGCCTATGAGCATTCGACGAAAAAGGACCCCGGCCGGATTCCGCTGGGTGTACTGTCGTTACTTTGTCCACTATCGGACGGGTAAGCGCGTATACCGCAAGAACGGCGGGTGCTTCACTTTTCTGGTGCGCTGCTAGGTAGCGCGACGCGTGCGAGATGGCCAGCTCTTGAGTTGGCCATCTCGCAGCGTTTTTCCGGGGGAACCCGCCGCCGCTCTTCGACGGCATGACCGTACCCAAAATCGCGAGATGAAGCGGGGTACGCTACCATGCCTGCCATGCGGTTGACCGTTCAGAAATTCGGCGGGACCAGCGTGGCCACGGCGGAGAAGATTCACCGGGCGGCACGGAGGGCCATTCGTGCCAAGCTCGAGGGGTATCGCGTTGTCCTGGTCGTTTCCGCGATGGGCACGACCACCGACGACCTCGTTCGGCTGTCCAAAGACGTCTGCGCCGACCCGCCCAAGCGCGAACTCGACATGCTGCTGACCACCGGCGAGCAGGTCTCGATCGCGCTGATGGCCATGGCCATCGACGAGACCGGTCACGAGGCCATCAGCCTCACCGCGGCGCAGCTCGGTCTGGTCACCGACAGCACCCACACCCGAGCGAGAATCCAGCGCATCAGCCGCGACCGCATCGACAACGAACTGGCCCGCGGCAAGATCGTCATCGTCGCGGGGTTCCAGGGCATCGACGCCAGCGGAGAGATCACCACGATGGGCCGCGGCGCGTCGGACACGACGGCCACGGCCTTGGCGGCCGTGCTCGGCGCGAACATCTGCGAAATCTACACGGACGTCGACGGGGTCTACACGGCCGACCCGCGCATCGTGCCGAAGGCGCGTAAGATCGACCGAATCAGCTATGATACCATGATGGAGATGGCGGCGGCCGGGGCGTCGGTCATGCACTCGCGGGCCATCGAGTTCGGCAAGAAGTTCAGCGTGCCGATCCACGTGCGAAGCTCGCTCACCGACGAACAAGGAACGATGATCATGACGGAAACGCCGGAGATGGAGGCGATCACGGTTCGCGGCGTGACGCTCAAGGAAGACCTGGCCGTGATCTCGCTGATCGGCGTGCCGAGCAGGCCGGGCGTGGCCGCTCGCATTTTCGCCGAGGTCGCCCGGCATCACGTGCTCGTCGACGACATCGTGCAGAACATCTACGACGGCGGTCGTCTCGCGAACCTGGGCTTCTCGACGAACTCCGACGACGTTCCCGAGGCGCGGCGCGTCTGCGAGCGGCTGGCGGCGGACTTGGGGATTCAGAGCGTCGAGGTGGACGAAGGCGTGTCCAAGGTCAGCGCGATCGGGCTGGGTATGCGCACCAACAGCGGCATCGCCGCAACGATGTTCGAGGCGCTGGCCAAGGCCGAGGTCAACATCGACGCCATCTCGACCAGCGAAATCGTGATCACCTGCATCGTGAGACGAGAGGACGGACCCAAGGCGATGCAGTGCGTGCATGAGGCGTTCGGCCTGGATCAAACGGCAACGGACTAAAGCGTGGGGCACGAATCGTAGTCCGAAAGTGATTGGCCTCGTGACGGCATCAAATCATATGGAATCACCTGCTCCTGTGCGGACCGAGGGAATGCGACGCGACATGCGTCGATTCGCCGTGACGTTCTTGATTACGTTGGGCGGCGGAATTGCCCTCCTACGATTCTTCGGTGTACCGGCAAGCGTCGTCGTCGAGCGTGAGGAAAACGCGGTTCAATGCGGCACCGACGCCTGCTCTGGACTTGCCACGCAGCTTATCGGCCAGCGTCGCGACGGGTTCCTGCTTCCGTCCGGTGAAATGCTTTGCGTCGGTGAATATTCAGGTCTCGGACCGCTCCGTTTCGGCTGGGCTCGGTTTACGTCGTACGGGGGGCGGTCGGAGGATCCGATTTGGTGCTTTCTTGGATGCAACGGCGATATCGCCAGGGTCCGCCGCGCGTATTCTGTTTCGGACTTTTCGGATGGGATGGCACTTTATGAAGTCACTTCGGGCCTGCTGGGTATCTCGTACAAGTACGGCTATCTGGATTCCGATCTCAACGTTATTCCCGCGAAGTTCGACGCGGCACGCGACTTCCATGAAGGGCTAGCAGCGGTCAACCGGGGCGCATCAAACTGGAATCGTGGCGCGGTTAGGGGTGGAAAGTGGGGATACATCGATCGAAGCGGTCAGTTTGTGATCAAACCCAAGTTTTTGTCGGCGTACGATTTTTCTGAGGGTCTTGCTGTCGCCAGCACCGGAGCAAAAGACGGCTACATTGATCGGTCGGGAAACTGGGTCATTGAACCGGTCTTTTGGTTCGCTCGAGAATTTTCCGAGGGAAGGGCGCCGGTGAGTACTGATCGGGGGTGGGCGTACATAGGGCGGGACGGACAATTCGCCTTCGACAAGCAGTTCTACAATGCTCTAACATTCAGTGAAGGCCTCGCTGCGGCTGCCGACTCCGAGACGGAGTTGTATGGCTATATCAACTGCGACGGCGATTGGGTTATTCAGCCGAAATACTGCACTGCACGACCGTTTTCACAGGGGCGTGCCGCCGTTGCGCGACGCGTAGAATTGATTGGCACCTGGACGAGCAAATGGGGATACATTGACTCAAACGATCGCGTGGTAGTTCCACTCGAGTATTCCTCTGCGAAGCCGTTCGAGAATGGCATTGGACTCGTCTACGAGGAAATTGACGCGTCGCACAGTCGTCGCATTTATTTCGATCTTGACGGCAAACGTATCGAGCCACACTAGGGTTGTACTTGGCCGGATGATAGGACAGAATTCGACGTCGGCGCGTGCATCATCGTGTCCCCCACCTCGAAACGAGGTGGGCCACCCATCTGTTGAATCAATGGCGTTGCCTTGAAGACGGCGGTTTTCGGAGATTCGTTCGTCATGCCATTTTGGAATCGTCCACGCATACCCGATTCGATCGTGCTTCCGCCGCTGTGGCGCCGTCACGCATCGACGTTGCTCGTGCTCGCGCTGGTCGCGTCCGGCGTTGTTTGTGCCCGCTCGGTCGATCGATCGGGCGTCGCACCGACTCCCGGCGGTGACACCGCCCGCTATCACGACCAGACGTTTCGGGTAGCGCGGGTTGTGGATGGCGACACGCTCGACATCGAGGCCGCAGATCGCGACAAATCCGTCACGCGCATTCGATTGTGGGGCGTCGACACGCCGGAGGTCGCGGGTACGCGAGGCGGCCGGATGCACTTTGGACCCGAGGCCTCCGAGTTTGCCAAACAGACCCTTACCGATCGCGACGTTCACATTGTGCTCTCACCCAAACGGACGCGCGGTAAGTACGGCCGGCTGCTGGCGTACGTGTTCATGTCGCGCGGTGGGCGGATGTTCAATGAGATGCTCCTCGAAGGTGGTTACGCCTACGCCGACCTGCGATTCGACCATCATTATATAGACCGATTCAAGCGAATCGAAAAACACGCCCGCCGCAGCGGTGCAGGCCTCTGGGCTGACGTAACCCTCGAAAAGATGCCGGCATGGCGGCAGCGGTTTGAGAAAGACTAGCCGATGCGAAGTAGATTACTTTGTAGCTCTTTGGCCATGATCACTGTGACTGCGGCTGCGACTGCTGCGGCGGCAGCCGGTCTGCTAATCCTTCCCGTGGCTCTCTGTGCGAGCGGGTTGCGGCGAAGCGCAAAAGCAGGGGGCGAGGCAGTGAACTCAGAAGGGGAATCCTATCCCGGTAGCTCCAGAAAGGAGGTCAAAGCCTATGCGCAAGAAAGTCCTGACACTGGTAAGCCTTTCGTTGCTGGCTGTTGCCAGTATGGTGTGGACGAGTCGCGCCGAGGCCGACGGCGGAGAAGCCAAATACGTCCGCTGCATCATGGCCGAAACCTGCTGCGGCTTCTGCAAGTAACACCGACCGCATAGCTCAATGTAGGTAGTGGAAGTCTACCGGGGATGGCGGGGAGGAGTCTCCTCCCCGCCTACTTTTTGAACCCAAAGCCAGCTGACGCGAAATGGTGAGCAGACCCTTTGATATCGTATGAACCGCTCCGGGTTTCGCCTCGCGGTCGTCTTGCTGATCGTGTTTTCGGTGATCAACTTTTCAGGACGTGCATTTCTCTCATCGATGATGAGTGTCGGTTGGGTTCACAGGCTCGTACGCCCGCATGATCCACTTATCGACGATAAGCGCTGGGAGCCGTGGCTGGCGGAAAACGCCGACCTCTTCCGAGGATTAAAGACCGGCGCTAAAGTCGGCGTCCTGAGCACCCTCACTGAACGATACGGCGCCGTATGGGTCAAGGAGGATACTCGGATGGTCATGCACGTGAGCGGCGATGTGAAGGCCGAAGGCGCGGGTGCCTTACTCTGTCTTTCCGCCCAGACGGCCGAGGCACTACTCGCTGTAGCGGCCGAGCAAGGTCCCGAAGCGGTTCAGCAGGCCATGCGGCGATACGTGCGTGCAGGCGATCTGATTCCCTACTACTTAGAGGCAACGGAAAAGCTTCGGGCCGAGGGCTTCCCCGAGTTCCTGCGGACAATCGGGGCGTGGGCGGGCGGCCCCCCGTTTGAGATCGATGAAGATCCGCTACCCGCAGGTTACGTCCTGCGCGACCCGAGAGGATGGAAGGTGACGGCATCGCACGGGTCGCCTGGGCCATCTGCCACCGCCGTGATCGATGGTAGTCCGATCAGCGGATGGCAATCCAGAGAAGCAATGACCTCCGGGATGTATCTCCAGGTCGATTTCGGAAACGAACTCCGCCTGGCAGGAGTCGAACTGCTCAATCCGTGGGAGAATCGGCAGGACTATCCGCGAGGGCTGGAGGTCTCCGTATCGCTCGACGGTGCAGACTGGAGTGTGGTGAGCCGGGGGAGCTGGCTGGGCCAGGACGCACCGCTCGACGGGGACGTGTGGATCGCATTTGCCCCGGTGCGGGCCAGGTTTGTGCGCCTGCGGCAGACCCAGGATCGGGAGCAGAGCGGCCGTGCGATTGGCTGGTGGTGGTCGGTGGGAGAGCTGCGGATCTATGCTCCTGGTAAGGAGCAGCTACCTGTTCGCCGATCAGAACTTTGATGAGAGAGGGATTCGGGCCTGTCCCTCGCGACAGCGGTCGAACGGGTAGCTGCTGACGCCGTGTCGACCACTGAGGCGTGATACGCCTCCAGGAGGGCGCGCTCGATCGACGGCCGCCGGACGGCGTCGTAGCTGAGGGCGAGGAAGTCGGCGACGTGCGGAAGAACAGGTGTGGTGCGGCAAGAAGTCCCCGTGGATCAGTGCAGGCGGGGCGTCTCGCAGTCGCTCGAGCACGGATTCGGTCCTCTTCGCAAGGGTATCGCCGGCGTTGACATCGGGGGCCGTAGGCGCGTAAGTTACACACACAGACTGAGTGAGGTACCTGCTCAGAGCCAGTCA
>JADFRH010000179.1 GCA_022561415.1 Planctomycetota bacterium | reverse complement strand
GCGTTGTATGAGCAGGCGGCCGGGATTTACAAAGACATGCCAAGCGCACTGGCCGCTTACGTACAGATTATCAACAGCAACGTGTTCCTCGGGCGACCCGACGAGGCGCGGGCAGCGCTGGCTAGGGCATTGGTGTTGGCCGATGCGATACCCGACGAGGCATTTGCGGCCTCGCTTTCCCCGGAGCGGCGGGTCGATTGGAAGCGCTACCTGTCCTGGCTGGGTAAGTCGGGGATTTTCTAGATTTCTGAGCTGAACCGCCGGCAAGCCGGTTTACCGATGCCGAATGACTCGAACATCATGAGTGACTCTCCCGAATCCGCGGCGGACGTACTCGCCCTGCTTAGCGAGCAGGCGTCGCTCTATAAGAGGCTGGAATCGTTTGCCGCGCGGCAGCGCGGATTGGTCCTTGGCGAAGACACCGGGCCGCTGCTCGCCATGCTCGCCGAGCGGGCAAAACTCTCCCAACAGTTGGCCGAGGTCGGCTCGCGGCTTGCACCGATCCGCAAGGACTGGACCTCCTACCGCGAACGCCTTTCATCCGAACAGCGCGCGGAGGCCGAGCGTTTGCTGCATGAAGCCGGCGTGCGGCTTCAGCGCGTGATCGAAAGCGATGAGCAGGATGCACGTGTCCTCTCGGGACGGAAGCAGGCGGTGGCCGACTCTCTGAGTAAGACGCATGTTACCAGCCGGGCGATTCACGCCTACCGCGTCGCCGACGGGGGCACAAAACGCCTGGATTGCGTCACCCAGGAGATATGAGCGCTTCCATGACATCGACATCGACAACCAGTGAAACCGGCTTGGCGGGCGAGAGCGAACTGGCGCCGATCCTCAAGGCGTACACCGACGTGACCGAGCGGCTCAAGCGCTCGCATGAAACGCTCGCGCGTGAGGTGTGCCGCCTGCGCGAGGAGCTTCACGAAAAAAACAAGGAGCTTCAGCGGCGCGAGCGTCTTGCGGCGCTGGGTGAAATGGCCGCCGGCGTCGCTCACGAAATCCGAAACCCGCTCGGCGGCATCGGACTGTACGCATCGATGCTCGAGCGAGATCTGGCGGACATGCCGCCGCAGCTCGAGATCGTTAGAAAGCTCTCCGCCGGCGTCGCAAACCTGGAGCACATTATCGATGACATACTCGCCTTTGCCGTTGATAGCGAGCCGCATCGTTGTACCGTTCGCCTTGGCGAAATCCTCGATGGTGCGGTGGCACAGGTCGCCGCTGCGGCACAGGCGCGGGGCATTGAACTAACCGTCGACGACGCCCTTGCGTCCCAGGAGTTGTTCTGCGATCCCGCTCAGATTCAGCGGGCGCTGATCAATCTGCTCATGAACGCATTCGAGGCGTCCGGCACTTCAGGCCGGGTACGCGTGCGGAGCGAACCGGCAAGCCGGTCTCACCGGTCTCCGGGCGGCTTGGATTCCGACCGGTGCCCAACGTGTCGAATCGCGGTCGAGGACAACGGACCCGGCCTGACGCCGGCGTCCCAGAACAAGATATTCGATCCATTCTACACCACGAAGACGAACGGAACCGGTCTTGGGTTGGCCATCGTTCATCGCATTGCGCAGGCCCACGGCGGGTCGGTCGCGGCCCGTAACCGACCGGTGACATCGGCTTGCCGGGGCGGTGGCGGGGCGGTGTTTGTGCTGTCGATTCCGCGCGCCTGTGAAACCGGCTTGCCGGACGGCGAAACCGATTTGCCGGGCGATGCCGCCGGCCACGAAGAGCGCGCTGCCTAAGGAACCGGTGAGACCGGCTTGCCGGGCGGTAAGACTTTGGAGATGCAAGACTCATGGCCCGTATCGCCGTAGTTGACGACAAGGAAATCCTGCGGGACTCGCTGTCCGAGGCGCTGACGCGCGAGGATCATCGCGTGACGACGTTCGCCGACCCCACCGAAGCCCTGGCCGAGATCCGCCAGGGGCGCTTCGAGCTGGTGCTGACCGACCTGAAGATGCCGAGCATGGATGGGCTGACCCTGATACGCGAGATTCGCGCGAGTGGCAGCGACACGGCCATCGTCATGATGACGGCCTACGCCACGATATCGACGGCCGTTGAAGCAATGAAGCTCGGTGCCTATGACTACATCCAAAAGCCCTTTGACGTGGCCGCGCTAATCGCGCTGGTCGAGCGCGCGCTGGAGCATACGCGGTTGCGCCGCGAGAACGAAGCCCTTCGCACGACGGTCAACGACATGGGGAGCCGGCGCGTGATGATCGGCTCGGGCTCGTCCATGACAATCTTGCGGCAGCAGCTCGACCGGGTCGCAGTCAGCCATGCGACGGTGCTGATCGCCGGCGAATCCGGAACCGGAAAGGAACTGGTGGCAGCGCACATTCACCGTGCCTCGCCGCGAGGAGATCGGCCCATGCTCTGCCTGAACTGCGCAGCGCTGTCGGCCAACCTGTTGGAAAGCGAGCTGTTCGGGCATGAGCGCGGCGCCTTCACCGGTGCCGACCGCACACGCAAGGGGCGGTTCGAGCTGGCTGACGGCGGCGTGCTGCTGCTCGACGAAGTATCCGAGATGGCGATGCCACTCCAGGCGAAGCTCCTTCGCGTCTTACAGGAAAACGAGTTCGAGCGCGTCGGGAGCAGCACGACGCGGCGCGTCGATGTTCGCGTCATCGCCACGACCAACCGAAACCTCGAGGAGTGGGTCACGCGCAAGCGATTTCGGGCGGACTTGTTCTACCGACTGAACGTACTGCCGGTGACGATCCCACCCCTTCGCCAGCGCGCCGAGGATATTCCCGAACTCGTGGAGCATTTCTTGAAACAAAGCGCCGGGCGGATGCGTGCCGTGACGACGGAGGCCATGGACTTGCTGATCGCGTACGCCTGGCCGGGCAACGTGCGTGAGCTGGAGAATCTCTGTTGTCGCGCCGTGACGCTGTGTACGGGCGACACGATCGAGGCCTCGCTCATCGAACCCTGGCTGCGTTGCAACACGCCCTCGTGCGAGGACGGGCTCGGGACGCTTCGGGAGGGGAGAATGCTCGAAGACATGGAACGCAAGCTCATCGAACGCATGTTGGCGAAGTTCGGCGGACATCGCGCCAAGACCGCCAAGGCGTTGGGCATGGGCGTTCGAACGCTGGGCATGAAGCTCAAGCAATGGCGAGAAGAGGCGGGCGAGAGACACGATCCCGTGTCCCGCCGTTCAGAGGTTCAGGCGGTGGCGTAGTCGACCGGCAAGCCGGTTCCACTGTGCGGCCGTGGACGCGCAGGAATTGCCGATCGGCATTTCTTGCCGGCACCGGTTTCGGAAAAACGCCGCTGCGGGTGACGGTGACGCGGTTGGGCGAGGGTGGAACGGCATCTGCTGGCGCATACCGAGGCCCGGGCTCGCTAGGAGTCTGGGTGCCGGTGGTCTTGGAGACGGAAATGTTCTTTGCAACGCTGACTGAAGTCGGTGCCACGCCGGCGCTGGAAAAGACGCTGTCGTTCAACCAGGCTCGGCTTCGCATGATCGCGGAGAACGTGGCGAACATTCACACGCCGGGATACCGGGCCAAGCAATTGGACGTGAGGGCTTTTCAAGGCGCCCTGCGGAAGGCGATGGACGCGCGCGGTAGCGACCCAAGCAAGCCTTTTGTCGTCAACGCCGGATCGGAGGTCAAGACGGATCGGTTCGGTCGCTTGCATGTGACGCCCTCGATCGAGCCGGTTGAGAACGTTCTTTTCCACGACGGAACGAACCTGTCGATCGAGCGGCAGATGGCCGACCTCGCCGAGACCGGCATGATGAATCAACTGACCAGCCGGCTGCTGCGAGGCAGATATGCCGGGCTTCGGGCCGCGATTCGCGGAACCGTCGGATAAGGGAGAGATAAGCGATGTATGGAGCACTGGATCTCAGCACGTCGGCCCTGACGGCGTATCGCACGCAGCTTGACGTCGTCGCCGGCAACGTCGCCATGCGCGAATCCTATCACTTGGAAAACGGAGAACAGACTCCGTATCGGCGGCGCGTGCCGCTGTTTGCCCCTGGCGACCCATCGCGCGGCCCCGACGCGCCGGGTGTTCATGTAGCCAAGATTGTAGAGGACTCCGCTCCGTTCGGTCTGAGGTGGGATCCCGCTCACGTTTACGCGATCAAGGACGGACCCGAGAAGGGGTATGTGCGTACGTCGAATGTCGATTATCACACGGAGATGGTCAACGCGATGACGGCTGCCAGGGCGTATGAAGCCAATGTGACCGTCATCGAGATGACAAAGTCCATGGCGTCTTCGACGTTGCAACTTCTTGCATAGATGGATAACCGCACGGAAACGAAACCATGAGTAATCCAAATCCCCTATCCGCCATCAATCTACAGATCGGTGTAGCCAAAGCTCTCGGGGCGGGCGGCTCGCCCCGCGTCGACGCGGCGCCCGACGCCAAAGGCAAAGACTTCAAGTCGATACTCTTGAGTAGCCTGGAAGAAGTGAACCGGCTGCAGGACGAGGCCGATCAGGGTGTACAACGCCTCATCACCGGCGAGTCGGACAACGTGGCCGAGGTTCTCACGGCGGTGAACAAGGCCGGGATCGCGTTCGATCTACTGATGGAAACTCGAAACAAGCTGGTCGAAGCGTATCGCGACATACAGCAGATGCGTGTCTGACGCCCGGCAAGCCGGTTTCACCGTCCGGCAAGCCGGTTTCACTGGTCGTTCCGGGTGCAGACCGCCTAAGGAAAAGATGGGTCGATGGAAAAACTGCGTCAACTATGGGATCACATCAGCGCTCAACTGAGCGTGCTTAGCGTCTCGCAGCGCATGGCGATCGGGTTGTGCGTCGCGCTGGTGGCTGTCTCGTTTCTGTGGCTGATGCAGTGGTCGACCATGCCCGCCATGGTGCCGCTGATCAACCGTGACTTCGCATTCGAGGATCTGGACGCGGCGGAACTGGTGTTGCGCTCCAACGGGATTGATTTCGAGACGCGCGGCAGGCGCATCCTGGTTCCGTCCGCCGAGCGTTACAACGCGCAGCGCCTTCTGGTGACCGAGGATGCGTTGCCGGAGGGAAGCCTGTTCGACATGGAGTCCGTCGTGTCGGACACCAATCCGTTTCAATCACCGGAGGCCCGCCAGTACGCGCAGAACTACGCCAAGGGAAACGAGCTTGCCAAGATCATTGCGACGTCGTTCACCATCGGTTCCGGCGGGTCAGGCGGCGTTTTTGGGCCGTCGCTGGTCATCGGAGGGATGCTGGGAGGTA
>JADFRH010000178.1 GCA_022561415.1 Planctomycetota bacterium | reverse complement strand
GAAGCACCTAGAGGAGCTGAGCAAACGGCTGCGCAGCTTGGCCTACCAGGACTCGCTCACGGACCTCTACAACCATCGCTATTTCTACGAGCAGCTCAGCCATGAGGTGGAGCGCGCTCAGCGCTACGGGCGTCCCGTTTCGGTGATCCTGCTCGATCTGGACAACTTCAAGCAGGTCAACGACACGTACGGCCACCTGATGGGAGACAAGCTTTTGGCGCTCATGGGCCAGGTGATCAAGGACCAGGTGCGCTCGGCGGACATCGCCGCGCGTTACGGCGGAGACGAATCCAATTGTGCAACAATCGAACCGCCGTGCGCACTGATCACTGGTGCATGCCACGACGACACGACAGGTGCCTGCCGCGACGACACTGCGCGGGTCGATTGCGAAGGTCGGGGATTCCGCTATGGCGGCGACTTCTCGTATTGTCCAACAGTGATCGCGATACCGGCGGCTTCGGGATGGGGTTTGGTTGTCTTGACCCTGCTCCTGCTAAGCGGGACCAAAGTCTACACCCGTCATTGGCGCACCCGTGTCTCCGGATAGGTCTTGCGCCGTAGTCAGGTACCGTCCTACAGCAACATACGGCTCCGTCGCTCTCGACCCATGACGATCGTGCCGGAGGTCAGGAATAGGAGCGTTAGCGCGATCAATCCCCACTGCGACACGGTCGGGATCGGAGGCTGCGGACCAATTGGAGTGACACGCGGGTCGATGGCGATGCCTCCGAGGTTCCTCAGGCCGGTCGTGACGAGGTCTTCGACGTCTGTGCCGTCCAGGTTGGCCCGCTGAATTTTCTCCGTGCCGGTGTCGACCCAGTAGATCTTTTTTTCGACCAGCGACAGCGTGATACCTCCTGGGTTGCTGAGTCCGGTGTCAACGAGCACCGCGCGATTCAGACCGTTCAGATCGGATCGGTGAATCTTTGCACCGTTGGCGTTGTTGTCAGTCCAGTAGAGGAGACCGCCGATTGAATCGATCGCGATGTCAATCGGTTGGGCGTACGATGATTCCACAATCACATCTTCGATGCTCGATCCATCGAGGTTGGCGCGCCTGATACTCCTTGCCCTTACCTCGGTCCAGTACATCCGGCCATGGCTCAGGTCGAGGGCAAAACCGAGCGGTGCGACGAGCCCGGTGAGCAGATCTTCGAGGTCCGACCCGTCGAGATTGGCCCGCTGAATTCGGTCGCCGTCGGGGAAGTTTGCGAAGCTTGACCAATACATTTTGCCCCCTGCGACGTCGAGATCGAAGAACGCCGGAGCCCCGAGACCGGTCACCAACTCCTCGAAGCCGGTCCCGTCGAGATTCGCGCGCATGACCTTTCCGTTGGGCGGCGTCCGCAAATCGGTGAAGTACATTTTGCCTGCGCGTATATCAAGGGCCATGGCGAACGGCGTTTCGAATCCGCTCGAGAGAAGGGTTTCGACGTCGAGCCCTTCAAGATCGGCTCGTTGAATGGTGTCGGCACCTTGATCCAAGGCGTTTCCCGCGTTGGACCAATAGATCGTCTGCCCGGATGAGTACGGACAAAGAAGAAGAACGACTCCGAAGGGAAAAAGCTTGGTGCACGACATAACCTGATCTCCTTATGACAGTCAACCAAAAGGACTTCCGCAACGCGCAATCTCGATTCTAGCACAAATCGAACTTCAATCAAGAGGAAGTAAGTGGCGGTCTGGCGCAAAGGGCGTTAGTCTTCGTGAATGCCGCCTCCGCCGAGCGAGAACGCGATTGCCGAACCGGTCGCGCCGAAACCGATGCGAATCCTGTCTTCACTGCAATCGGTTCTGATGAAGCGCCGCCTGCCCGTCTTCTTGGCCGTTCTGGCCATGACCCTCGCCGCGCCGAGCCTCTGGTCCGGCTGGGTCATGGACGATCATTTTCATCGCCTCATGCTGACCGGCTCCGATCGGTTTCCGCTGATCTTCAACGGGTCGTGGGACATGTTCCGCTTCATGGACGGCGACTTGGAGCGGACGCAGCGGATGATGGACGTCGGCACGGTGCCCTGGTGGACCTATCCCCAGATCGTGGCGCAGTTCTGGCGACCGATCAGCACACTGACGCACAAGCTTGATTATCTGCTGTGGCCGGAGTCGGCCGCGTTGATGCATGCGCAGAGCCTGCTGTGGTTCGGGACGCTTGTGTTTGCCGTGACGATTCTCTACCGCCGCCTGATGGGTCCGACGTTCGTTGCGGGACTGGCCGCGCTTTTGTATGCCATCGATGACGCCCACGCCGTGCCGGCCGGTTGGATCGCCAATCGCAACGGGTTGGTGGCCGCGCTGTTCGGTGTGCTCGCGATCATCTGCCACGACAAGTGGCGGCGCGATGGGTGGCGCGCGGGTTGGATCCTCGGTCCGGGGCTGCTCGCTATGAGCCTGTTTGCGAAAGAGGCCGGCGTCGCCGTGGCGGGTTACCTGTTTGCGTACGCGGTTTTCCTGGATCGGTCTGCATGGCGGAGTCGCGTCTTGTCACTCGTTCCCTATGCCGCCGTGATTGCCGCCTGGCGCATCGTGTGGGTGCTGTTGGGGAACGGCTTGCACGGCGTCGGTTTGTACATCGATCCAGCGTCCGATCCGCTGCGTTTCATGGTCTCGATGGCTACGCGAGCGCCGCTCCTGTTGTTCGGTCAGTTTGCGCTTCCGCCCTCGGACACGTTTATTATTTTTGACGACTCGGTCGCACGCGTGGCGGGCGTCGTTTTCCTGGTTCTGTTGGTCGGGCTGGGATGGCTGCTCGCGCCGTGCATTAGGAAGGATCGCGTCGCGCAATTTTTCGCGCTGGGCATGATCTGTTCACTCGTTCCGGCCTGTGCCACGTTTCCCTCCGACCGCCTGCTTTCGTATATTGGCATCGGCGCGATGGGGCTGATCGCACGTTTCGTTCAAGTGGGGATCGAGCGGGACGCTCAGGGTTTCTCGCGTCGCCCCCGTCGCTTTGGAACGCGGCCGGTTGTTTGGTTGCTCGTTGCGGTTCACCTGGTGATCTCGCCGCTCTGGATGGCCGTCCACTCGCTCGCGCCGTCGGGCCCGAAATGGTTGAATGAGCAGCTTCACGTTCAGACGCCGTTGGATGCGTCCGTCGAGAATCAGGATGTGGTGATTGTCAATCCGCCCAGCGTGTTTCATTGCATGTACCTGCCGGTGCTTCGAGAATTGAGCGGCCGGCCGGTCCCCCGCCGCACGCGGGCGCTCGCGCCGGGTGCGTTCGGCGTTTCGATCACGCGATCCGACGAGCATACACTCATCCTCACGCCCGGGAAGCATTACCTATCGTGGGGCTTCCACCGACTGTTCCGAAATCGCAATCATCCGTTCGCGGTCGGCGATCGGGTGGAATTGGCGGGCATGACGGCCGAGATCACCGGGCTATCGGCGGCGAGTGACCCGACAGAGGTCGCCTTTCACTTCGACGTACCGCTGGAGGACGCATCCCTGAGATGGCTGCAGTACAAAGACGGCGAGTTCGTGCCGTTTGTGCCGCCACGGGTCGGCATCACCGTCGAGCTTCCGCCGGCCGTCCCCAAGTTTCCTTGACCGTATCTTGGTTGGGCGCGTCACAATGCAGGCGCTTGATCTACGCCCGCTTGACGTTGAGGACCTCGACGTCCGGGTAGTTGGCCTGCTGGGTTGCGAGGCGGCGGGCGTCGTCCACACTTTGGGCGTAAATGCGGTATTGCTTGACGGCCCCGGGCTTTTTGTCGCCCGGGTTCTTGTACTTGTAATAGACGATGTACGGTTTCAGCATAGATACGCCCGTTCGCGCCTCACGCCGCCTGTTTCATCCCGGCGATCGGTTATAGGTCCGCGGCACCCCAACGGCCAATGTCCGAGTAGATTATCTGTCCGAACGCATTGTGTCGACCAGACCGCGCGATCGCCCTCTACCGGGCCAGTCCGCGCGCGGTCGCTACTGCGACAGGCTCCCACCTTCACTCGCCAGGCTTTCATCGAGTGGCCCTTACCGGTCGATAGACAGGGGCGACGGCTCGCACGGGCGTCCCAGGGCGGTTGATGCCCGATCCAGGTCGGGATAGGATTATAACGTGGGGATGTGGCCGCGATCCGTCGACCGGTGGTCGCCTCGCAAGGACCACAAGAGGTGGACGCGGCACGCGGACGCCGCGAGAAAAAGTGTGCGATTGACTCCGAGCCGACGGCTCGGCTCGCTCGATGGAAGGGGCGGGATGTTTGGGGTGGCGGACGATGCGGCAGTAGCATCGAACGCCCGATGCGGAGTGGAACTACATGTTCGAGCGATTTACAGATCGGGCTCGTAAAGTCATGGCGCTGGCGAACCAAGAGGCGCAGCGCTTCAACCACGAGTATATCGGAACCGAGCACATCCTCCTCGGTCTCGTGAAAGAGGGTTCCGGGGTCGGTGCCAACGTACTGAAGAACCTGGACGTTGATCTCCGCAAGGTACGCCTCGAGGTCGAGAAGCTCGTCAAGAGCGGACCCGAGACGGTCACGATGGGCAAGCTTCCCCAGACGCCGCGGGCGAAGAAGGTCATCGAATACGCCATCGAAGAGGCCCGAAACCTCAACCACAATTATGTCGGTACGGAGCACCTGCTGCTCGGATTGCTTCGCGAGCAAGACGGCGTGGCCGCCCAGGTGTTGATGAACCTCAACCTTCGGCTCGAGGACGTTCGCGAAGAGGTCTTGAACCTTCTCGGTGCCAGCGAAGAGGCCGACGAGGTCGGGTCGGTCGTTCCGGGCGAGCAGAAGAAGGGCAAGAGCAAGACACCCGCGCTCGATTCATTCGGTCGCGACCTGACCGAGATCGCCCGCCAGGGCAAGCTGGATCCCGTCATCGGTCGCACGAAAGAGATCGAGCGCATCATTCAGATTCTTTGCCGGCGCCAAAAGAACAACCCCGTGTTACTCGGTGAAGCCGGCGTGGGTAAGACGGCCATCGTCGAGGGGCTTGCCCAGAAGATCGTGGTTGGTGATATTCCGGAGCTGCTGGCGGGCCGTCGCATCGTCGTGCTGGACCTGGCATTGATGGTGGCCGGTACGAAGTACCGCGGTCAGTTCGAGGAGCGCATCAAGGCCGTGATGAATGAGGTGCGGCGCGCCGGCAATGTCATTGTAGAGTTGGTCAGGGCAGAGGTCGATACCACCCGGCCAAGCGACCGTCTGTGTTTCAGAATCGACCGTCACGCGTGCGAAGAAATCAGGATCAGACCAAGCCGA
>JADFRH010000177.1 GCA_022561415.1 Planctomycetota bacterium | reverse complement strand
CCGCCGCCGGCGCGTGGTGCATGCTAGCCGCGCTGCCCTGGGTGTGGGGTACTTACGCCGGGCTGGTCGCCAGCGGATCGGGGGCACTCCTGATCGCGGCGGGGTTGACGGCGCCGACCTGGGCATCGACGCGCCATCGGTCATCGTCGCGCGGGGTGATGACGAGCGTTCGCAGTGTGATGCAGGTGTCCATGTTACCCGCGAAATCAAGGTACCCGACGGCGCCGGCGTAGGGCCCGCGGCGCACCGTTTCCAGCTCATCGATGATCTGCATGGCGCGTATCTTCGGAGCCCCGCTGACGGTGCCGACGGGCAGTACGGCACGCAACGCGTCAAAGGCCGTCTTGCCCGCGCTGAGCGTACCGGAAACGTTGCTGCAAATGTGCATGACGTGGCTGTAGCGCTCGACCGACATCAGGTCGTCCACCACCACGCTGCCGGGCTCGCAGACGCGGGCCAGGTCGTTGCGGCCCAGGTCCACCAGCATCACATGCTCGGCGCGTTCCTTGGGGTCGGCCAGTAATTCGGTTTCGAGCCCCAAGTCCTCGGCCTCCGTCTTGCCCCGGGCGCGCGTGCCCGCCAGTGGCCGGGTGGAGACGGTGCGACCATCGATTCGGCAAAGAATCTCCGGTGACGCCCCCACCAACGTCACGGACGGTGACTGAATGTAGAACATGAACGGCGAGGGATTGATGACCCGAAGCGCGCGATAGATGTCGAACGGCGGTGACGTGGTCTGCTGCGTCATGCGCCGCGACAGAACGACCTGGAAGATATCGCCGGCCCGAATGTACTGCCGGCAGCGATCGACCGCCTCTTCGAACTCCTGCCTGCTCATGGTCTCGTCGACCTGAACGGCCGGCGCGACACCCGAGACGAAGGGGCGCGAGACGATCGGCGCGTCACCGCTGAGCCGCTCCACGTCCGCCTCGATCCGTGAGCAGGCCTCGTTGTACGCCGCCTCGGGCGAGCTTGCCGAATCGAGGTGCGCATGGGCGACCACGTGAATCAGCTTTCGCACGTGATCGAAAACCACCATGCGATCGTAGAGACCGAAGAGCAGATCGGGCAGCCCGCGGTCATCGCTCGGCGGCGTGGAAAGCTTGCTCTCAAAGCGGCGAGCGATGTCATATCCCGCATAGCCGACCGCCCCGCCGAGAAACCGAGGCAGGCCTCGGGGGTGGGCGGCGTGATACTTCGCCAACTGCTCTTCGAGCTTTTGCAGCGGATCCACATCGGGAAAGGCCGTGCGACCGTTTGCATCGGAAACCACCGTTTCGCCGTCCCGGGCCTCGACGATGGCCATGGGGTCCGCGCCGAGGAAGGAGTAGCGCGCGATCTTCTCGCCTCCGATGACGCTCTCCAGCAGAAAGGCGTGAGGGGCGTCGCGGGCGATCCGTTCGAACGCCGAAACCGGAGTAAGCTGGTCGCTGAGCAGGCTGCAGAACACGGGGACGGTGTTGGCCGTCCGCGCAAGAAGGGCGAAGTCTTTGCGATTCGGCTCGAATGCAACCATGGCGCGATGCTAGCGACCCTCTGAATTCGCGTCAACGAATACGTGGGACATGAGCCCGTTTCACACATCCGGTGCCTTTTCCGCCACCTACCGGAGGGCCGGTCTGTCCGGGGGTGCAGAACATGGCCTTTGATTGACGATGAACAGGGCGAATCCTAGAATGGTGTGCGATACCACACTGGATTGAGACTGCCCCGATGAATGCCGTTTGTCAACGATGCAACCAGGCGAAAGCGACGGTTCACATCACCGACACTATCCCCGCCAAGAGAGAGCGCCACCTTTGTGAGCAGTGCGCTGCGGTGGAAGGCGTCATCATCAAGCAGAATCCGCCGGCCGCCAACGAGATGCTCAAACAATTCATCAAGCACAAGACCGGGCTCGGCGAGTCGAGCGATCTGTGCTGCCCGAAGTGTGAGATCTCGTTCCGCGACTTCCAGCTCAAGGGGCTTCTCGGGTGCCCTCACGACTATGAGGCCTTCCGCAGCGCCCTCATGCCGCTCATTTCTGGGGCACACGAGGGTGCCACGCACCACATCGGCAAAGTCCCGGCGACGGCCGACGAGACCATCCACCGCCAGACCGGACTGATACGCCTGCGGCGCGAACTCCAGGACGCCCTCGACCAGGAGAACTTTGAGCAGGCGGCCTCCGTTCGCGACCAGATCGAGGCTATGGAATCGCCATGACCATCGACGACCTTGTCTGTACCACCGGCGAGTGGCTGCGAGGCGAAGGGCAAATGTCCGACGTCGTGATCTCCTCCCGCATACGCCTCGCGCGGAATCTGGCCGAACGCCCCTTTCTGACAACGGCCAGCGCATCCGAGCGAACCGAAATCTACCGATGCGTAGCCGACGCCGTCACCTCGACCTCGGCCGCAAAGGATGCCCTGTTGATCGACGTCGACGCGGCCGACGAACTCGACCGTGAGATTCTCGTCGAGCGCCATCTCATCAGCCGACAACAGGTGGCGGCCCAGGGAAGCCGCGGCGTGACCGTCTCCCCCGACGAAACGCGCGCGCTCATGATCAACGAGGAGGACCACCTCAGGATTCAGGGCTTGCGCAGCGGGCTCGAGCTCACGACCATCTGGGACGACGTCAACGAAATCGACGATGCGCTGAGTCGCGAACTTCCCTTTGCGTTCGAGCGCGATCTTGGCTATCTGACGGCCTGCCCCACGAATGTCGGCACGGGCCTACGCGTCTCCGTCATGCTCCATCTGCCGGCCCTAGGTCTGACCAAGGAGCTCGAACGGGTCGCCCGCGCGGCGCGCGACATGCATCTGGCCGTTCGCGGCACGCACGGCGAGGGGACGGAAGCGGCCGGCGACCTTTATCAGGTCTCTAACCAGACCACGCTAGGAAGATCTGAGCGAGAGATCGTCGACTTGTTTTGCGCCACCATCATCCCCAAGGTCGTCGAGTACGAACGAGCAGCGCGTGACACCCTCTTGCGCAAGAGCGCGGCATCACTGGACGACAGAATCTGGCGGGCGTACGGAGCGTTGTCCAACGCCCGAACCATCACGAGCGAAGAGACGCACAACCACCTGTCTCCGCTTCGCATGGGGATTCAGATGGGGCGATTCGACAAGTTCGGGATCCACACCCTCAACGAGTTGTTCCTCATGACCCAGCCGGCCCACCTGCAGAAACGGCACGGACGAATCCTGGAAGGCGAAGAACGCGACGTGCTTCGGGCCGACTACATTCGCAAGAAGCTCGACAAAGCCGCCTCGAATTAGATGCCTCTGCGAGGCCACGGAATGGGCTTCCTCGGCCGTTATAGCCCCGTCAACAATTCCGAAACCTGGAGTCCCAACGAGTTGCTGATTCGCGCCAGCGCCCAGATCGACGCCGCGTTCTTTCCCAGCTCCACCTGCGAAAGTTGGGACGTCGTCAGATCCGTTCGGTCCGAGAGCTGGCGCAGGGTCAGGTTCTGCCCCAATCGGTGACTGCGTATGCGCTGGCCGATTAGTCGGTTCAGGTCGCCCTCGTTGGTATAGATGATCCCCATGCGGTGGCAGGCGCGCTCCACGGCCTCGACGAGATCGTCTTGCTTGAACGGCTTGGGGATGTAGTCGCAGGTACCGCGCCGCATCGTCTCCCTTGCGCTCTCCAGGTCCGGATACGCCGTCATCACAATGCAGCTCATCCGGTCGTCGATCTTCTTGAGTCCCTCAATCACCTCGACGCCGTCCATCTTCGGCATGCGCAGATCGATCAGCGCGATCTGAAAAGATTCCTTGCCCGCAGCCTCCAACGCCTCATCCGCGTCGGTAAACGTGCGCGGAGTGTAGCCATGATCCTCCAGGAGTAGCCCCACGGTCTTGCAGATCGAAGGGTCGTCGTCGATAACCAGTACTTTGATATGATGTCGAACTGCCATGGTTCCAAATCCTTCCACGGGATCATTTCCAAACCGATGATCCCTCGAAAATGTTTCGGCCACGCGTGTAGAGAGAAACCGTACGGTGCCGTTTCCTACGGTCCATCCCTCGCCTAGCTACCGCAAAACCCTATCCCTACCGCGAGACAAGGCAAAGCCGTACGTAGCACGAATCCGGGAAATCCTCACGCGCCACTGTATTATACCGCCGTACTGGACGGAATTCCAGTAGAGGAAGAAGATACTGTCCGATCTGGCAGGGAAATCAAAGCGTGCCTTGTAAACATACGTCCTCAGTCTATCTTCCGCTTTCACCGGCCGGTTGGGGGCCGGCGAGTGGGCACCGAGAAAAATATCGGCCGTCCCCTGAGCCTGGCTCCCGCGCCGGCAGCCGGATTCCCGGGCGAGTAGCGCGCGGTACAGCCGGATAGAACCTCCTCCGTCTTTCTTCGCTACCCCAGCTCCAGTCGTGACGCATGGGCCGAAGGATCCGGCCGTCACTGCCGGCACGCGGTTTGAAGTGTTCACGGGATCGGTTATACTCTCCCGCTGGTTGGTTCGTTGAACGAGAAAGCTACGTGACTGTGGTTGCACAAATCCTGATCGCACTGCCAAGATCGTCCTCTTACCTTCTAGGTCGAAACGTCGACCGCTTTCACAATTGACCCTGAAAGTAAATCCATGGGTCAAGTACGCCATCGGACAGGAGAACGCGATGGGCAAGAAACTGTATATTGGGAACCTTAGCTACGACGTCAGTGATTCGGACCTGGAGGCGATGTTAGCGCCTCACGGGACGGTCCTGAGTGCGCAAGTCATCAGTGACCGCGCGACCGGTCGCAGCAAAGGGTTCGGGTTTGTAGAGATGGAATCTGACACCGAGGCCCAAGCGGCCATCGAAGCGCTGAACGGCACCGAAAGCGGCGGGCGATCGCTCACCGTGAACGAGGCCAAGCCGCGCGAGCCGCGCAGCGGCGGAGGAGGCGGAGGAGGCTATGGCGGCGGCGGCGGTCGGCGCGACCGCTACTAGGTCGGCAGTACATCTTGAAGAAGCGGCAAGGCCACCGATTCGTCGGTGGCCTTGCTTTGTTACCGGCTGCTCGCGGGGAGGAGTCTTGAAACCTTCCGCGGCGCCGTGAGGTGGGCGTATGAAGTCGGCATGGAAGAGGGTGCGGCGTACGCGCCGCGGCAAGGGAAATCACGATGATAGCGACATGTTTGGCAATGGCGTTCTTCGTACTTAGTGACGAGCAAGGGGCCCGTGTCAGTGGGCCGCAAACAACATTCAGCTTTAACGCCAGCAAGAC
>JADFRH010000176.1 GCA_022561415.1 Planctomycetota bacterium | reverse complement strand
CGGTGGCACCATCGGCTCGACCAACGCCCATTGCTCGTCCATGAGCTCGTGGCGTTTCATGATTACCGACCTCCCTGTCGTTATGCAGGGATATCGGCAACAAACGGAGTTTTCAGACAGAGCCTAGCATTTCGCTTCCGGTGTGATTCAATCTCCCCTGAGCCGCGGGCGTAATGAAATCCCGACTTGTCGGGAGCCCGCGCGGCGTCCCCGAGTGGCGGAGACGGCACTTATGCGATCGAACCGCCGCGCAGGCTGAAGCCTGCGGCTCGGTTTGGAAAAACCGGTCAGTTTGAGTTTTCAGCTTGCCTCCGCCATGCGAGCCAGGAGGTGTGCGGCCGTCTTGGCTCCGGCGTGAAGGTCCGATACGGCGAAGAACTCGTTGGGGCCGTGGGCGTTGCAGTTGGGGTCGCAGAAGCCGATCATCAGCGAGTCCGCGCCCAGTACGTCCTTGAACAACGGCAGGATGGGAAGCGAGCCGCCCTCGCGCGTGAAGAGAGGTCGCTGGCCGTATCCCGCCTCGACCGCGTCCGCGGCAGCGGCCATGCCGGGTGAATCCAGCGGACAGACATACGGTCCGCATCCGGTGTGATCGAGAATCTCGATACCCACGCCGGGTGGGGCGGCCGCTCGCACGAAGTCCTCGAACGCTTGGGCGATTTTGACGTGATCCTGATCGGGCACGAGCCGCATGGAGACCTTGGCGGATACCTTGGCGGGGATAACCGTCGATGCGCCCTCGCCCGTGAATCCGCCGATCATGCCGTTGACGTCGAGCGTGGGTCGAGCCCAGCGGCGCTCGATGGTGGTGTAGCCCTCTTCGCCGTGAAGCGACGGGGCGCCCATCGCCGCGAGATAGGCGGCCTCGTCGAACGGCAGGGCGTTCATCTGCTTGCGCTCATCGTCGCCGATGGCGCGAACGTCGTCGTAAAAGCCGGGGATCGTCACGCGGTTCTTGTCGTCGCGCATGGCCGCGATGATGCCGACCAGGGCGTTGCCGGGGTTGGTGAGCGTGCCGCCGAACGAGCCGCTGTGCAGGTTCTGCTTGGGGCCGGTGACGATGATCTCTTTGTAGACCATGCCCTTGGTGCCGTAGGTGATCGCCGGGGTCGTGGTGTCGAACTTCGGCGTGTCGGACAGCACGACATAGTCGCAGGCGAGCCAGTCCTTGCGGTCGCGAACGAGCTTTTCGAGGTTGGTCGAGCCGACTTCCTCCTCGCCTTCGATCATGAACTTGACGCGAATCGGCAGTTTGCCGACGGTTTTCATCCACGCCTCGGCCGCGAGCATGTGTGTGAACACCTGCCCCTTGTCGTCGGCCGCCCCGCGCGCGTAGATCACACCGTCGCGAATGGTCGGCTCGAAGGCGGGCGAGTGCCACAGTGACTCGTCGCCGGTGGGCTGCACGTCGTAATGTCCGTAGACCAGGATGGTCGGGCCGCCGTTGTCCGCCGGTCCGCTGTCCGCGAGCACACAGGCATGACCGGGGGTCTCGACGATCTCGCTCTTGATGCCGCAGCCGACAAAGAGGGCGTTGACCCACTCGGCCCCGGTCTGCAGATCCTTCTTGTGCGTCGGATCGGTCGAAATGCTGGGAATTCGCAGAAAATCCAACAGGCGATCGACGTTGGCGTTCTTGTTGGCATCGAGATAGGCGGTCACTTGCTCGTTCACGGACATTTTTCCTTTCATTGACTGAGCCACGAGTTAGGTCCGGGTGGATTGGTTCGCGCCGAGGCACGGCCTGTGCGACGCCGAAGGGGATGATAGCGGGCCCATCCGCATGACGCCAGTTCGCACGAAATCCCGCGAACCCGTCTACCGCCGCCATTGGCGGGCGCGGCCGAAGTTGACCGGCGGCGGACTGGTGTGAAGAATCACGCAGTGTTCCGCATCCCAGACCCAACCACGGACCAAACCAACGTACAGGCCGGGTCGTCCGCACCCGATTGGGATCATGTGCCGTTCGACGTCGGCTGTGCGCGGTGCGGCCACGACCTGCGCGGCCGGATTGATCCGATCTGCCCGGCCTGCGGTTTGACCTTCGATTGGACCGACGCGGTTCCCATCGAGCGGTTGATCTGCGCTCACTGCGACTATCACCTCTACGGCTTGCAGGATATGCGCTGTCCGGAATGCGGGATCGCGTTTACGTGGGAAGAGGCTCTGGCCGAGTATCATCGGCGACGTCAGCCGTGGTTCGAGTTTCGTTGGCGCGATCGACCGATACGGTCGTTGTTGACGACGTGGCGCGGGGCGATGTGGCCCGGAACCTTCTGGCGATCGATCGATATTCACTCTCCGCCGCACATCGGGCGGTTGCTTGCACAAGTTGCAATTTCTCTTGCGATCGTAATCCTTGGCGTGCCCGTTTGGCTCGGACTGTTGGAATGGGTGTCTACTGTTTTTCTGAACGTGCTCGGGATGGGCGTCGCGACGATGATCTCGTCGATCGCCGAGTTGCCGATGATCGTGTTTGGATTCGCTGTTCTGCCCGAAGTATATGGGTGGGGGCTGGCGTTAGGTGGGACGTGGTTGACTGCAAGTCTTCTTGCCCTCCTTGTGTTCCAACAGTCGATGCGACGAGCGAAGGTCCGATTCCCGCAGGTTTTGCGAGCTTGGTCGGGATCCGTGCTTGTACCGCTACTTCTGGCTCTACCGACGGCCACGGTGATTGTTGCCTACGTTTTGCTGGACGTGTACTTTGGCATCGGTCGCGAGTCCCAGTCCTTTCTGCCGTGGTTTGGAGTGCTTCCTCTTGGACATGCCGTTTGGTCGCTGCGCCAATCCTACAAGTTCTATCTGAGGTTACCACATGCCCTGGCCGTGGCGCTCTGCTCGCAGGGGATCGCCATTCTCGCCACGTTTACGCTTCTTGTAGTTGCGAACCTGCTGCTCCACCCTTTCTAGACAAGCTCATGGCTTCCGAGTCCGACGCGAAGCACAAATCAAACGGATCGTCACCGGCCGCTATCGCTCGGGGCACTGAAATGTGCGGTCATTGGTCGCGCTGGCGCGTGGGTGTACAATCCCCCGCGCGATGAGACGACTCCATCAGCCCGGCGATTCGGATCCTCGGTCGATTCTGGTCGTGCTGCCGACTTGGGTTGGCGATTTTGTCATGGCCACGCCGACGCTGCGCGCGATCCGTCGGCGGTTCGGAGATGCGCATATCACTTTTCTGATCGAGCCGAACCTGCGCGACCTTGCCGGCGGTGGCGATTGGGCGAATGAATGGATCAACCTGCCCATGAACAAGGGCAACGGGAACGCGCGCAGCCCGCTGAGCAAACCGTTTCGCGATCTTGTCTGGGACCTTCGCCGCCGCCGATTCGACTGGGCCGTGCTGCTGTCGAACTCGTTTCGTTCGGCGCTTATTGCCTGGCTGGCGGGCGCTACCCGGCGGTTCGGGTATGACCGCGATGGGCGTGGACTGCTACTGACCGACAAGTTGCCATGCATCAATCGCCGCAACGGTGGTACCCGCTCGCGGGGCGGGTCGGAGCCGCGCCCGCCGGGAAGCGGGCAGCAGAGGTACCCATCCCTTTCAACGACTCAGCCCGTCAAGATGGGAACGAGTCTCCCGGTCAAGCCGACCCGGTTTCTGCCCATGCCGCTCGTGGAGTATTACGCCGATCTTGCCGAGGCGATCGGTTGCGACCGGCCGGGTGATCGCTTCGAACTCGTGACCACGCCCGACGACAACGAGTCGGTCGAGTCCCGGCTGCGCGAACTGGGCATCGCCGACCGCCGCCCACTCGTGGTGATTAGCCCCGGTGCGAAATACGGCTCGGCCAAGTGCTGGCTGCCTCAGCGCTTCGCGGCGGTGGCCGATCGGCTCATCGAGAGTGACAATGCGACCGTCATCGTCACCTGCGGTCCGGGTGAAGAGCTGATCGCCCGGGGAATCGGCTCGGCCATGAAGCGCGAGGGCATGGTGCTCGATTCGCCGCTGTTGACGCTGGGGCAGTTGAAGTCGCTGATTGCGCGAAGCGATCTTCTGATTTGCAATGACGCCGGTCCGCGTCACATCGGCAAGGCATTTGACATTCCGGTGGTCACGGTGCTGGGTCCGACGCACCCTGATTGGACGGCCACGGCCTATGCGGCGGAGCGGATTGTGCGGGTCGATGTGGACTGCGGCCCGTGTCAACAGCGGGTCTGCCCGCTCGGTCATCTGGACTGCATCATGGGCGTTACGGTGGAAGCAGTGGAGGGAGCGTGCCGCGAACTGCTGGCGGCGCGGGCCGCTGCAGTCGCAGGCGCCCCCGTCATCCCGAGTCGCGGGCTCTAGCCCGCGTGGAGTCTGTCGTGTCAATTCGCCGCACAAATCACGAACCGAGCGACACCCGTTCGCTAAACGATCTTTGCGTTGGCGGCGCGATGGAGGCAACACTTCGCAATGCCGGATTGGACTCGCTGGACGCCCTGTTTGCCGCGGCGGGACAGAACCTTGGAAAGCCCGGTCTTGAACCCTGGCGGCAGCGCATTCGTCTCACGTTGAGCGTGGGTGGCGCGGACAAGACGTTCTATCTCAAGCGATTCACCAGGCCGCCGCCGAGCGCCCGGCGCGAGGTGCGGCGATCCGGCACCGGCGCTCGCAGTGTGGCCGGTATGGAATGGTCATGGATGCGCCAGCTTGCGAGCGATGGCATTCCGTGCGTCGAACCCGTGGCATTCGGCGAACAGCTTCGCGGCGGTCGCGAGGTGCGTAGCGCGATTCTCTCGCGGGCGGTTCCGGGGCGATCGCTCGAGAGCCTTTCCACCGAATGGGGCATCGATGATCGAGGCGCGTTCGGGCCTTTGATTGTGCCCCTGGCCGAGCTGGTCGCTCGATTGCACGCCGGGGGTTACATCCACCGGGATCTCTACTTGTCGCACGTGTTCCACGATCCGGAGGCGCCGCCGGAACGATCGCTGTGTCTGATCGACCTGCAGCGTGTCCTTCGTCCGAGCGTTCGCCATCGCCGGTGGATCGTCAAGGATCTGGCCGCGCTGAACCACTCGGCGCCGGCCCGGCTCATTCGCAACGTGGATCGCGTTCGCTGGCTGAAACATTACGTGCAAGCGTCAAAGACGGGTATTCCCCTTCGATCGCTGCTCTATCTGATCGTAGGCAAAACGCAGTCGATCGACCGCCACGCCACGCGCCGACGCCGGAGGCCGGCCATGAAGGGAGCGGCCGCATGAAGATCGCGCTGATCTCCGAGTGGCTGGATCCGTGGCGAGGTGGGGCCGAAACGTCCACGCTCCAGTTCATGCATCATCTGCGTGAAA
>JADFRH010000175.1 GCA_022561415.1 Planctomycetota bacterium | reverse complement strand
CAGGTGGGAGGCGGCAGCGCGACCGGGAGTTTCAACATCCAGATCAAGAAGGCGGCCGGCAACTTCGCCGTCGCCGTTCTGCCGAGCTCCGACACGATTCGATCCTACTTCATCAACGCGCAGAACAACCTCGCCGCTGCGAGTTCCGCGAAGACCGGCTCGATGCGGGCAGCACGCGCGCAGCCGTCAACTTGGAACTTGACGGCGACGAGACGCGGCACGCCCCCATCACTCACCGTCGTCAGGCCGACTCGTGGGATGCCTCCGGCGACTTGAGAACCGACTGGTAACCGATCCACCGACGCTTCCTGCACTTTGTAATACGCTGCAGCCGACAGCGCTAGTGCGACACTGGCCGCCACGCCAACCAGACCCTGAAGCCAGCGGCCGGGGTACCGGTAAACCACATCAGGTGTGATGCGTCCACGATCGACCTCGGCCAGGGCCACAAGTCGATCCGTCGTCCCCGACGACAGCGACTTGTCACCGTAGAAGTCAGCCATGTGTTGTCGCAGGTCGCGCCGGCTCATGGTCTTGACTCCGATCCCGGCGATTCGTCCAGCCCCGGCGCGCCGGGAACCCTGCCATCCGGCAAGCCGGCTCTGCCCGTTCCTCTGATCTTGTTCTTCGAGCGATGCAACATGCTCAGTACCGTTCCTCGAGGCCAATCGAGCATCTCTGCGATCTGCTTGGCCGTGAACCCCTCGACGGCCGACAGGTACAACACCGCCCGCTCCTCAGGGCGAAGGCGACCCAGCGCTGCGTCGAGCGATCCATTGAGCGTCACGGAACCCGGTTCGTCATCCCAAAGCCGCGACTCGTCGGTGCCCTCCGGCTCCGGGTGATGGTCGAGCGCCTCGAACCCAACTGCGCGATCGCGGCGGTACTGATCGATGAATCGATTTCGAACCGTCGTGAACAGATACTGCGGATTCCAAGGCCCCCGCGCCCGAAGCACGGCGAACCAGGCATCCTGAACCAGATCCTCGGCCTGTGCCGCGTTGTGCGTCAGCGACAGCGCGAACCGGTACCCACGTTGTACAAGCTCCGTAATCTCTTTCGATGTACCCGCCATTCGCAGGCCATTACACCCCATGGCGGACCGAAAATCCAGTCGACCAGGCTCGGCGCGCCGGGACCGGCTCCTCCACCCTGACACCTGGCCGTATCCGGTAGATAAACGCATGAACCGGTCAACTGATTGCGAACCGAGCCCCCTTTCGTATGCGTCGACCGCGCGTGCGGGCGGGTTTTCGGACTTGGGAATCCGACGAGGTCCCTGAGCACACTGTTTGAGCGGGTGGTCGATGCGCGGTAGCTTGCCGACGCGGTAACGATGAGAAACGTCTCCGGTACACCGGTGTGGCCGGTACGCTGTCACGGGTTGCTCCACCTAACTTGCAGAGAGTTGTCAACATGCAACGGGCAAACACACGGAGCATCTCGATCGCGCTCTGGCTGCCCCTGCCCGCTTGCACTCGACGAAATTCTGCGTAATTCGAGCAGGTATTCCACCGAGTAGGTGTCGCAACGGTTGAGGATCGACGAAAACCCCTCCTTGCCCCAGTGGAGAAAATACCTCGCATGTCGAAACGCCCGGCATTTACGCTGATCGAATTGCTGGTCGTGATCGCGATCATAGCCCTGTTGATCGGAATCCTGCTCCCGTCGTTGAATCGAGCCCGTACGGCCGCACGCCGAACCGCCTGCGCATCCAACCTGCGCCAGATCGGTGTGCTCATGCAATCCTACCTAGGCAACAACCGCGACCGGCTGCCCTACGCCTCGGCCATGCCGTCGGTGAGTTCGCTTCCGCTGGAAACCGAAGAACCGATCGCGATTTCAGACGTGTTCGCCAAGGAGCTCCGTGGAGATATCTCGGTGTTCGAGTGCCCCGGCGATAACGGAAACGAGGCCCGGCTCCCACCCAACGACGGGCTGAGCTATTTTCAATCGGAGCGGTCGAGCTATGAGTTTCGAACGCAACTGGCTGGACGCAACACCAAAGAGGTGGCCGCGAGGATGAATCGCCGCTCGAATCGCGCGGTGGCGGAAAACATGATCTGGATACTGCGCGATTACGGTAACTTCCACGGAAAGGCCGGCAAACCCGGCGCACGCCGATACTTATATGTGGACGGCCACGTGGCCGACTTCGAAAACTAACGAGGTGGAATCATGTTGAACTTCGCATCATCTGGAAAAACCGTGTTGACGTTGGCGTTGGTGCTGCTGCCGATCGGCGGGGCCGTCGCGTGGTATCGTCACGACCCCGACGCATCGAAACCGAGCCTTCTCCCCAAAGAACTCTCCGTCGATTCGCTCAGGGCCGCCGGCGACAAGCCGGAGACCATGATGGCGACCCTGCGCGACAGCTTCCGGCGCGACGATCTGACAGACGAACAACGCCGCGAGCTACGACGAAACATGCGCGAAGTGTGGCGGAGTCGGACGACGGAGCGCGTCAACGAATACTTCAACGCCCCATCGGACGAGGCCGACGCCGTGTTGGACCGTCACATCGACGAGTTGGTCTCGAGTATGCAAGCGATGCGCACCGCGCGCGAAGAGCGACAGAAGGTAACCAAACAGGATGGGTCTCAGGCCGACCGTAGAAACGGGCGTGGGCGCATGGGCTCGCGCTCCCGGCAAGATCGCAAGCAGTCGTCCGAATCCCGCAACCCGGACGAAACAGCCCGGGCCATGCTCTACTTCAACAACCTGCGAGCCCGAGCGACCGACCGCGGCATCCAGATTCCCGGCCGCGGCGGAGGACGAGGCTTCGGCGGGGGAGGCGGGGGAAGACGAGGATCCAGACCGTAGGGCCGCAATTCAGCGGCATCGCATGTCACGTTGCCATCTCATGGGCGAATCCCGACGGCGCATACACTCAGAAATGCTGTGCGCCACCTCAGCAGTGATGTGCAATAGAAAACGCCCGGCGCGTTCGAATGAACGCGCCGGGCGTCTGTATATCCAGGAAAAGCTTGCGTTGGGCGATCGGTGTCGCGAGCGAACGAGTTACTTCCGCGCCGAAACCACCTGTTTACTTCTCCAAACCCGCGTCAGCAACCAGGCGAGCAAGACCGCGAGGAGCAGCCATGGCGCCATGACGATCACACCGTACGCGATAAACCCGACCGAACGGTAGAGCCCCGCGAGCCCGTCGCGAACATGCACACGAAGGGAACCGCCCACTTTTTCGGGGGCGGGGCTGATCGCGGCTTTCTCACTGAGTGTCAAATCGATGAAACCGATGGCGTCCGGATTCGTGCGTGAAAGGTCGCCCAATCCGATTCCGCTGATCTGCAGCCTGACTACTCGGCCAAGCGATTCGAGACGGGCTACGACCATTTCCATCTCGCCGCTCGCGATTCCGAGTCGGAATTGTCCGGCCCAGCTACCGTCGGTCAATTGCTCGCTTGCGGAGGCCACGACCCGCACGTTCGTTTCGCCAACCAGCGTGCTGAGTTGTCGGCGCGCCGGGCCGAACTCGGCCACTTCCAGAATGATCAGTCCGTTGGGAACCTCGCGCGGACGTTCGGAGAGTCTCAGCGAAAGCTCGCAAGGGACGTCAGCCGCACCGCCAACGATGCGACCGGCCTCGCCTGTCACGGTTCTGCCGGTGATGCGACCCAGCGATTCCAGAGCCTCCGTCAGCGCGGAAAACCGGCCACCCGGAACCCGAAGGCTCAGCTCGGCCTTACTCGACCCGTCGCCCTGCTGTACGGATTGATTGGAGAAGATGGAGCCGCCGTGGGCAGTCAAGACCGCATCGAGTTGAACCAGGGACGGCGCGAGTGCGTCGACCTCGATAAGAATCGATCCGGCCGGCAACTGTCGAGCGCGTTCGAACAACACGACGCTCAGGTTGCACTGTGCCTGCTCGGCCCACGGGGCGGAGGCATAGCTAAGGTCGTGGTTGCTGATCTGCCGGCGCTCGACGCGGCCCAGATCTGTGATCGCCGTCAAGAGTTCCGTGAACCGGGCGAAGCTGACCCTGAGCTGATAGTCACCCATCAGCGTTCCGTCGTTTCGCTTTGTCGTGTTTCCCGAGCTAAGCCTACCGCCGATCCGGCCAAGCTCGTCAGCCAGAGCCGTGGCCGCTTCGTCGAGCACGGCGACCTCGACCGATAGCGAAGCGGCCGGAACCGTGCGTGCTGGCTCGCGGAGCGCCATGGTAATCGTCGAATGGGCGATACGATCGGCCATCACGCGGAGCCGGCCCTGCAGTTGTTCAAGCTGAGAGCGGACGCGCGTCATCTCACGCTCCACCTCGAGCAGTGCGGACATCTTGTCGACGAAAGACTTGTTGGTGACAAGCTCTGACAGACGCTGTTGCGTGATTTCCAGACTCGTGATGCGCGCTTCGACATCGACGTAGTCGGCCTCGTGTCCCGGCGCGATGACCTCATAGGTCCGGCCGACCGTCTTGAGCGCCGCGAAGAGCGCGTCGAAGCGCTCAGGCTGCATGCGTATAACCAGGGAGCCGTAAAGAGCTCCGGCAGCTCTCTCATGCGTCGAGATGTCGGCGATGCTGGCACGATGGTCCGCAACTAGCTTTGTCACGCGCTCAACCGCGTCGGCATACGACTCGACCTCGACCGTAAGCGTTCCGGTCTTGATAACCTTCGCCGGTGTTGGCCGATGCGAGGGTACAGGAGGCGCGCCAGCGTCGGTCGAGACAGCAATCTGGACCGGTGCCATCGCAAAGGCCATATCGCCGGCTTCAGAGATCGATCCAAGTGTCTCGTCCATACTGAAATCGTATGCAACGATCGTATCGCTTACGCCGTCGCCGTCGGAATCCACGACCATGTCATCTACGCTGGAAGATGCGCCCCCTCGGGCACGCGTAGCCTCGTCGAGCCAGACCATGACGTCGGCCTTGCTACTCTTCTTCTTCAAACCTCGAACAGAAGACTCACGCCCCGCTCTCCGCGCGCGAGACGCCTGCGCCGGCGGGGTGGCAAGTGACATGTTCCAGGCGGCGTCAGACCATACACCCGATCCCTCGCGATCATATGCCGCGTTCACACGCGACGACGTAGCGACGCCCATGACGCGACTAATCGCGTAAGCCTGCCTCCTGTCTTTCTGCGCCTCACGGTCGTTGTATTGCCCAAGCCCAAACGCGGCCCCCAACACGGCGGCCATGCCCGTGACCGCGGCCGCAAATCTCCAAACGCCTCGACGATTGCTTAATACAGAACCCGCAACCGCGGCAAGAATTGACTCCCACATCGACTCGACCTCCTGCGTGTTTGGTTTGTCGGACGCGACCTCGGCCA
>JADFRH010000174.1:1444-5303 GCA_022561415.1 Planctomycetota bacterium | reverse complement strand
CGCGATAGCATTCAGCAAGCCCGCAAGCTGATCCGCCGGCAGGATCGTCGGGGTTCCACCGCCACAGAAAATCGTGCGAACCGGAACCGGCCTATCGGACAACCGCAGCCGCAGTTCGCGTTTGATTCGATCCACGAGCGGCGCGGTGTCGCGACCTTTCACCGCGACTGAGAAAAAATCGCAATAACCGCACTTCGTTTCGCAGAAGGGGACATGAACATACAGCCCGCATGAGGTATCCTGTGCGAGCGAGAAATTTCGGCAGTCGGACATCGACGCTCCATCCTACCCAGGGCTGTGCGAATAGCGAATGTAGAATTGCGAATTCATCATTCGCTATTCTTACTTCGCCCTACCCGCTGCCGTGATTTGCCCGCAATTGAGCTTTTGGGTATAGTTCTCGGCTGGATGATTTGGCAATGCGTCGTGCATGGGGGCCCGGCGCCGCGAGAGATTTGCCCCCCAGTCGGGAGAGCCCATGGATTTCAAGCTCGTCATGTTCCGCGAGGACGGCTCGAAACGCATCTTTGCGCTCGAACCCGGCCTGACCACGCTGGGGCGGAAGGAAGATTGCACGATTCGCATTCCGCTGTCCGTCGTGTCACGGCACCATGCGGAGATCACCATCGAAGACGACACCGCCACCCTGAAGGATCTCGGGGCGTCCAACGGCACCTATCTCAACAACGAACGCGTCGACCGGGAGGATGTGACGGCCGGCGACCAGATCATGATCGGGCCGGTCATGTTCCTGTGCCAGATCGATAACGAGCCCTCCGACGAAGAGCTTCGCGAGATTCACACACGCGCCGTCGCCGAAGCCCGGGACGGCGGTCTCGGGGTGGGAACGTCGGACCATGTCTCGACGTCTGACGACGACGTCGACCCCATCGCCGCGCTGGAAGCACTGGCGTCCAGCGCCGATCAGACGGCGATCAACCCGGAAGAAGACGAGTAGCTCGTCCGGGAAATTACGAATTACTAATGACGAGTTACGAAGCACGCAGATGTTAGCCGTCACTCGTACATCGTAACTCGTAGTTCTCCCGTCGCCCTATGCTGACTCCCGCGCCGGTGACTCTCGCCCGGTTCGAGTGGGGATTGAATAGCCGCTCGCGCGACCGGGGAATACTTTCACGCCGCCACGGGTTAGAGTATATGGCTGTCGTGTTCTTGGTTCCTGGGGATTTGAGGAGGCTTACATGATCTCTTTGATTTGCATCTGGGCTTCGCTGGCGGCGGCTACGCCGGATGAGGCGTTTTCGGTCTCCGCGAGGATCGACGCCGGATCTCTCGTAACGGGGCAGGAGTATGACATCGTAATCGATTGGAAGGTGGCGGAGGGGCTTTCGCCCGGGAGCGCGGGCGTACCGGCCCCGATCCTGCAGATCGACGCACCGCGCGCCATCCAGCTCAGCGGAAAGGTTCTCAGGGATCATCGCGAACTCGCGCAAAACGAGTTTCTGCAAGCGCCGTACGAACGACTGCTGAAGGAGTCACCGGCGCGAATCGGGTTCAAGCTCCGCAAGGAACCGGGCAGCGACGACAGCATCGGGCTCAACATTCTGGCTTACATCGGTTCCGAGGAATCCGGCGAGGCCAGGTTCGTTCGCCGGCGTCTGGAGCTTCGGATCGCACCAAACGCCTCGGCCACCGATGCCGAGCCGACGAACTCGAAGTGGGGAAGAAACCAGCTCCTCAAGATCGGCGACAAGGCCGCAGTGTTCAGGCTCCCAACAGCCAACGGCGAGAAGGTCGGCCTGCAACAGTACCGCGGAAAAAAGAACGTTCTCGTCACCACATACCGCGCCCACTGGTGACCGTTTTGCGGAACGCAACTGGTTCAGTTGCAAGGCTTGTACGACGAATTTACGAAGCGTGACACGGTCGTGATTGCGGTCGCCCAGGAGGACACCGACCTCGAGTCTCACGGCAAGTTCCTCAAGAAATTCGGCTCGTCGGGACCGCCGTTCGACATCGTGGCCGACCTGAACCGCAAGAAGACAAAGCGTTACCACCGCACCACGGCCTACCTGATCGACAAGACCGGCGTGGTCCGTCAGGTGTTCCCCATGCTCATACATTCGAGGCCGTCATGGAAGGCGATTCTGAGCGAGTTGGATCGAATCCTCTCGGGGGACTAGAGCAAGCTCGCTTTGACCGGTCGGCTGTTGTCGAGTAACCTCTACGCGAACTCGACACCAACGCCCCGGAAGATGAGATGCCGAACCCCTTGTGCCATTTTGAGTTGATGACCAGCGACCCCGCCAAGTGCAAGGCGTTTTACGGGGCCGTGTTTGATTGGCAGTTCGACGATGAGTCGATGCCGGGGTACACACTGATCGATTCCGGTTCCGAGCCGACGGGCGCCGTGTTTCCCAAACCGGCGGATGCACCCGCCGCCTGCCTGAACGCCTACTTCAAGGTCGATGACATCGACGCGGCGCTCAAGACCGTGACGGAGCAGGGCGGGAAGATCCTCATTCCCAAGACGACCATCCCCAACGTGGGTGATTTCGCCATGTTTACCGATCCGGAGGACATACCGATCGGGATCATGCAGCCGCTGGAAGGATAGTCTGAACGTCACGTCCCCGGCTGATCGAGCATTTCACGCAGATGAGGCGCCAGGTAGACCGTCTCCAAATCCGGCAGCCCGCGTAGCACCTCTACACATCGCTCGAGTCGCGTGGCGACGTCCGCGTCGAGGTCCACGAAAACGACGCGCCGCCCCCGAAGCTTGCAGAGTCCACCGCTATCGCCTCCGAGATGTTCCCGGCGAACCTCGATCTCAAGGCTGGCAAGTACGTCGATGACGGTTTGGAGTTGGGCGGTCGCATCCATCGCAGCTTGTTCTTTCAAGCGGTGTCACCGGTCGTGCCGATAACCTCGATCTTGATTCGCAAGTACGCAACGGTATCACAAGACGAATGACGACCCAAGTGTTCACAAACCGGCCCGCTCGAACGCCACCACATTTGGCCACACGACGTGAGGCGAAACCGGATGCGGCCGTCGCTCGCGGCCTCGAGACGCTTCAGACGCGACTCGACCAGCTCCAACGTGAGGTGCGCCAGGCGCAGCAACTCGCCGGGCTGGGTAGGGCAGCAGCGACCATCGCCCACGAGGTCAACAACCTGCTGACCCCGATGCTGGCCTATGCCCAAGCGGCTCTTGCGGGAGATGACGCCCAGTTTCAGCGCAAGGCGTTGACCGTCACGGTCAAAAACGTCGAAATCCTCACGGCGATGTCGAAACGGCTGCTGGCCGTCGGTGCGGCGACCACGGGTGAGCGAAAGGCCGTCTGTGTTCGAAGCGTCGTGGAGGATGCCATCGGGAGCCTGTGCCGTGATCTATCCAAGGACGGGATTCGCCTGGGGATGCGCATTGACGACCGGCTGACGGCGTGGGTGGATCGCGTGCAGCTTCACCAGGTGCTGTTCAACCTGTTGCTTAACGCCCGTGAGGCGATGTCGACGGGGCACGAAGGACGGCTCACTGTGACGGCCGGTCGGGAGGGCGACGTGGTCCGCCTCGAAGTGACGAACACAGGCGACCCCATCCCACCTGAGCTTCTTCCGCACGTTTTCGAGCCGTTTCAATCGGGCAAGACCCAAGGCGGCAACAACTCCGGGCGTTGTCGAGGGTTGGGGCTGGCACTGTGTCGCGACCTGATAGAAGAGAACGGCGGAACGATCGGGGTATCGAGCTGCGCTGAACGGGGAACGCGGTTCACGATTATTCTACCGGCGGAGCCGAGTGAAGAGTCGTTAGTGAAGAGTGAAGAGTGAAGAGTAGAGGCCGGCTCTTCAACTCTTCACTAGGCACTCTTCACTCTCTGTCACCAGCTCGATTTCTT
>JADFRH010000174.1:0-1434 GCA_022561415.1 Planctomycetota bacterium | reverse complement strand
CGACGTTTCGACGTTTTCTTCCCACTCTTCACTCGTTCCTATCTCCTCGATTTCTTCTTCGACGATTTGCGGGTCGGCTTCTTGGCACCCTTCGCACGCATCGAGGTCGGCCGAACGTACGATCGTGTCTTGGAATTAGCCTTTAGGATGCGCGATGCAGGCTTTGGGGCGGCGATGGTCGCTTTGGCGGCCGCGAGCCGCGCGATCGGCACGCGGTACGGGCTGCACGAGACGTAGTCCAGCCCGATCTGCTCACAGAACATGATCGACTGCTCGTCGCCACCGTGCTCGCCGCAAACGCCCAGCTTGATCTTGGGTCGCCGTGTGCGGCCGTCCGTAACGGCCATGGCCATCAACTTGCCCACGCCGCAAACGTCCAGTGATTGAAACGGATCGTGTGGGAAAATCGCCCCTGTCTTTCCCGACCCGATGTCGGATTCGATCAGATAGTCCGGCAGGAAGCGCCCGGCGTCGTCGCGCGACAGGCCCATCGTCATCTGGGTAAGGTCGTTGGTTCCGAAGCTGAAGAACTCGGCCGAGTCAGCCATGCGATCGGCGAGCAGCGCCGCGCGCGGTGTCTCGACCATCGTGCCGACAAGGTAATTGACCTTCTTACCCTGCTCCTTGAGGACGGCGTCGGCCACGACACGGGTGCGCGACACGAGCAGCGACAGCTCGTTCGGGTCGATGCTCAGCGGAATCATTATCTCGGGCAGCACCTTGATGCCCTTGTGGGCGCAAGCGACGGCCGCCTCCATGATTGCGCGAACCTGCATTTCCTGGATCTCGGGGTAGGTGATGCTGAGTCGACAGCCTCGGTGCCCGAGCATGGGGTTGGCTTCGTGTAGCTGATCGACGCGCCGCTGGATGTCGTCGAGCGTGATACGGTCGGCACCGTGCGCTTTGTCGGCATTGAGGTCGTCCACGATGCCTTGCTGCGCCTCGACGTTGTCGTGCTGGGGAAGGAACTCGTGCAACGGCGGGTCGAGCAGTCGAATAGTGACGGGTTTGCCGGCCATGACCGTGAAGATGCCTTCGAAATCTTTCCGCTGAAACGGCAGCAGCTTATCGAGTGCGGTGCGGCGATCGGCCTCGTTGTCGGCGAGAATCATCTGGCGCATGGCCTTGAGTCGCTGCGGCTCGGAGGGGTCGAAGAACATGTGTTCGGTGCGGCACAGGCCGATGCCCTCCGCGCCGAACTCGACCGCCTTCTTCGCGTCGGCCGGTGTGTCCGCGTTGGTGCGGACGCTCATGCGGCGGCGCGCGTCGCACCATTTCATGAGCGTATGGAATTCCGGAGGCGCTTCGGGGCGGGTGAGTTCGATTTTTCCCTCGTAGATTGTTCCGCTCGTGCCTTCCAGCGTGATGAACTCGCCCTCGCGGACGGTGTGACCGTCGATCGTCAGGGACTTGGCGTCGTAGTCGATATGCAGC
>JADFRH010000173.1 GCA_022561415.1 Planctomycetota bacterium | reverse complement strand
GCCTCCTTGCTAGAAGTCTTGAAAACATACCGCTAAAACTCACAGGGCGCCAGGCCTGGGTGTTACGTGCTCTATGTCCGGCGTACAGGTCCCCCCCGGACAGTCGTCGCGAACACAGAACTCTCCGGCGTTGTTCCCCCCGGTGCAGGTGCTGCTGCACACACCCTCGGGGCAGTCGTTGCGCGACGTAATCTCCAGGTCGAAGCTGGCGTGGTCAGCCCCGGGAAACCCACCGAAAAAGGCATCACAGAGTGCACCCGGGAAATCGTAACTGTCGGCCGAGAAGCCGGCGGTCGCCGGCGCCCCGACGACAATACCGGCCAGCGATCGGCTGAACCTCACGCCGAAATAGGCGTTTGTCGGGATCTCGATCTCGGTGGCAGGGTCGGGCTTGTAGATGACTTCGTAGTCGCCGTTATCCTCAAAAGTCTCGGTGACGATGGGAAACACCGGGAACCCACCGGCGCCCGGACAGCCGGAATAGAACGCGAAGTCAACACCGAAGCGGCCGGCACCCGAGTCGTCACGGAGCGGATCACCGCTGACGCGAAACCGTAGGGTATCGAGTACGCAGCCTGGGGACGCCAGGGTAGCGATGTCGTCGCCGACGAGCGCCCCCGGCACACCACCCGGAGCGTAGATACCGCCTCCGAGTCGATTCGAGTAGACGACCGATCCAGTGGAGCCCGTCGCCGCAAACCCGGAGACCTCGCCGATGCCAACCAGGTACGGACGAAAGACGGCGTCCGCCGGTATGGGTACGACCAGGCCGATGTCGAGCGGCCCCGACGCAACGGGCGCGATCGCGCTGTCCTTGCTTACCGGGCTGTCTTGCGAAACCTGCGCGAGAACGACGCCCAAACCGCCAACGACAACGAACGCCGTAGTCAACAATCCCCAAGTCTTCGATCGCATAATGTGTACCTCTGTTTCCGGTCGCTTCAATGGAAGGATGGCACGCGAACCGCCCCAAAAACGATTCAGAGCGAACCGCTACATCCAAATTGAAAGGCCTATGGAATTACCCCAAAGGACGCTTTCCCTCTCCTCCGGCCGACGACGACCCCGTCTCGGCTTTGATACCCCCAAAATCACTGTCGCCACGTAAGCGAGAACCGCCGGCCTTCGCGCCAAGCGATCCACCCTCACCCCCAATCCGTAACGAAGCGTTGCGGCAAACAGCGGCGAGCACTTCGATAGTACCCCCAGAGCCGCGAGCGGCGCATCGCCGCTCGGACGAATGCGGCCGATCCGCGACAACGCAGTGCGCGCCTACCGTTCCCATAACTACTCGCTTGCACCCAAGGATAGCCGGTCGCGCGCACGCTGTCAAGGTCCGCACTCCGCGTAGGCTCTCTCACTTAACAATGGGATTCGGGTCGTGATCGCCCGTTTCGCCTAGATTCGGACCGTAGCAGCGTCGACGACCTTACGGACCGCCGGATTCCCAGGTATACGGTGCGAGGAATTCCACCTGCGGTACCGATAACGGGCCTGAATCGCCCAAGAGGCGTGAATCCAACGGGCAGCGCCGGCGAGTTTGCCGGCCCCCCGAGGATGGGAATTCCGGACGGTTCCAACGATATCGCGCAGGTCGAAATGCGCTCACTCGTACCGAACAAAGACCTAGCAGCGACCCGCCGCTTCGGCGCCCGGTTCGTTTGCGGTTTGGCTTCGCGATCGCCCGGCCAAACCGCGCCGGCTCTCGGCCCTGAGAAACGCAGCCAGGATGCCCAGCGGCGGCGCGGTACCCAGAGCGGCGATCTGCTCGGCCGCGTCGCGTGCCGTGGCGCCCTCCGCGTAAATCATGCGGTAGGCCTCGCGAATCGCGGCGGACTCCTCGCGCGAGACACCGGCTCGTCGAAGTCCCACGCGGTTGAGCCCGGCGACGTGCCCCTCGAGGGTCACGATGGCGTAGGGCGGAATATCCCTACGCACACGGGCGTTTCCCGTGATCATGGCCAGGGCACCGATGCGAACGAATTGATGAACCATGGCCGCGCCGCCGAGGGTCACGCCGTCTCCAACCTCGACATGCCCGGCCAGCAACACGTTGTTGATCAGGGTGACGCGGCTCCCCAGCACGCAGTTGTGAGCGACGTGAGCGCCGCCGAGCAGGAAGCAATCCTCGCCGACAACCGTCTCGGACTCCGACTTGGTTCCACGATGCACGGTCACGTTCTCTCGCAGGATCGTACCGCGACCAATGCGACAAAAGCTTCGACCCCCTTGGAAACCAACGTCTTGCGGTTCGTGCCCGACGATCACGCCGGGATGAAGTACGCAATCCTCTTCGATCGTCGTCCAGCCGGTCAGGTAAACGTTTGGATAGAGACGACAGCCGGCCGCGATGCGGACGTTTCCCTCGATCACGCAGAAAGGTCCGACCTCGACGCTGGCGTCGATTTCGGCTTTGGAATCAATGATGGCCGTTGGGTGAATCGCCATGATGCCATTCAGTTCGACGCGCCGGCCGGCTGTGCCGGCGGCGAGAGGCCGAGTCGCTTCATCACCATTTGCAAATCCGCCCACGCCTTGCCCTTTTCGCCCGGGCTTCGCAGTAGATAGGCCGGGTGATACGTGGGCATCACCGGGATCGTCGCCCCCTCGTCCGTCGCGCCGGGAAGATGATACTCGTGAAAACGCCCGCGCAGCTTGCCGATGGACTGCGCCGTGTTGAGCAAAGTCTTGGAGGCTGGCGCACCGAGCGTCACCAGCACCTCGGGCCGGATGATCGCGAGCTGCTCGTGCAGGTAGGGATTGCACGACAGAATTTCATGGGCGGAGGGATCGCGGTTGTTCGGCGGGCGACACTTGAGCAGGTTGCAAATGAAGACCTCGTCCCTCGAAAGCCCCATGGCCGCGATCATCCGCGTCAAGAGCTGACCGGCCCGCCCGACGAACGCCAGCCCCTCGCGATCCTCGTCGGCGCCCGGCGCCTCACCCACGAAGACGAGCCTCGCGCCGGCACTGCCCTGGCCGAACACGGTTTTGGTTCGCGTCTCGCAGAGTTGGCACTTCCTGCAATCCTTGACCTGCGTCTCGTCGAGGACACTGAGCCGCTTGGCATTTTCCGCAACGTCAACGACGCGGCGCAAGACACCGGGCGGGACGATGCGATCGGTCAGTTGCTGCGGAATCGGAACGCTCTTCAGGCCGAGCAAGCGGTCGCCCTCGAGCTGCTGTCGAAGCGCCGCACGAACGTGGTTGGAATCCGCTGCCATTGTTGGGTCTCTTCGCCGGACCGGCATCGCGCCTGCCCCGGCGCCGCCACTATCGCGTGAAGTCGCGCAAGGTTCAAGCTACCATGTCCCGCATGAGCGATTTCGAGGAGTTACAGGTGCGCCTGCCGGATGGCTATGACGCCTACGCCCGGTATTGGGGTCAGGATGAGCCACGCGGGGCGGTGCTGTACCATCATGGTATCCAGTCCCATTGCGGGTGGTACGAGACGTCGCCGACGCGACTGGCTGAGGCCGGGTACGCCGTGTTGCAGATCGATCGGCGCGGATGCGGACGGAATCAGAAGGATCGCGGTCACGCCGAGTCGGCCGAGCAGTTGATCGGCGATGCCGGCGCCGCCCGGGATGAGCTATTCCGCCGGTCCGGCCTCAACGAATACCACGTCGTCGGCGTGAGTTGGGGCGGCAAGCTAGTGGTGGCCGCGTACGTAGCCGACCCGGTTGGGGTCAAGAGTCTCTCGCTGGTGACGCCCGGTCTGTTTCCGCTGGTGGGCGTGTCGAAGGAGACGGCGTCGCAGATCGGGTTCGCCATGATCTACGAGCGTCAGAAGCCGTTCGACATCCCACTCAACGACGCCGACCGCTTCACGGCCGATCCGAAGTGGCAGGAGTTTTTCCGCACCGATGAACTGACCATGAAGCAATGCACGGCCGGTTTCTATCTGGCGTCGCGCCGCATGGACAAGCTCGCGGCGAAGCTGCCCGAGTCGGAGCCGATCCCGATCCACCTCATGGTCGCCGGCGATGAACGCATCGTTGACAATGCCAAGACCGTGGCATTCATTCAAGACCTAAACTGGCCGGGGACGCAAGTCAGCGAGCACCCAAACTCCCGCCATTCGCTCGAATTCGAAGAGGAATCGGAAACCTACCTAACACAGCTCGTCTCGTTTGTAGGCGGATTGAGTTCCTGACGTGCTACGGCACGGCACGACGGAAAGGTCGCGAGATAAAGTAGCCTGACCCCGTTTTACCCCCTTCTTGAGCGATCGCCAGATCACCGCTGGCAGGGAAAACCACGCCCAGCGCTTCACTGCCCGACGGGGGACTACAACCGCTGCATCAGGGCCCGGAAGCGGGGATGGCTGCGCAGCGAGTTGAGATCGGCGTCGTTGTCGATCCACTCCTTCTGAGCGAACCCGAATGTGATCGCTTTTTCGAGGCAGTCGATGGCCTCTTCACCCTGTCCCTGGAGGGCATACACGCAGGCGACGTTGTAAAGAATTGACGGTTCCTCAGGACCCATCATCAGCGCCCGTCGGGCCCAATCCAGGCTCCGTCCCCGCTCGCCCAGTTGGCACAGCGCACTGGCTCCCAGATAGAGGGCCCGGGCGTCATCGGGGTGCAGTTCCAGATGCCTCTGAGCAACTTGTAGCCCTCGCCGGTAGGCTCCGTCCGATTGCGCTTTGCGGCCCAGCCCATTGTAGACCATGCCAAGCAAGATCGGAGCCTGGTAGTCTTCCGGGTTGACCTGGCATGCTTGCTCATACAGTTGTGCTGCTTCTTTCAGTTCTTTTTGTATAGTTACTTCTTCTGGTGTTTCCGAGTGTGAAATTTGCAGGTCACGATCGGAGCCGTATGATTCTGATTCAGATCTTGTAATTGATTCAGTTTGATATCTTAATTTCTTTCTCTTGAAATTTATGGCTTTATTCACGGCTATTCGATAGAGCCATGTGAAAAAAGCACTCTGCATTCGAAATTTCGGGAGCGCTTTATAAGCGGAGAACAGAGCTTCCTGATAGATATCCTTAGCGTCATCCGGATGCCCCACAATAGAGTAGGCGAGGCTCAGAACTTGTTTGTCATAACTGCTGACAAGTTGCTCAAACGCGAAACCGTCTCCTTTTTGCGCTTTGTGTATCAATTCAATCTCCCTATCCTTCATTTATTAATCATTCTCCCTATAAGTTCGACCAGTCAGCCGCAAAATAGTTGGCATGAAAGAATACGTATAGATTCTCTGAATGTTTTAATAGGCGGTATTATTTGCATAATTGCTCATCAGCCGGATAATATATGCAACTAAAGTGGCAATATACCACCGATTTTACATCCTTTTACGGCATTCAACCCTGTCAAAGTTTTTATAAGCCAGTA
>JADFRH010000172.1 GCA_022561415.1 Planctomycetota bacterium | reverse complement strand
CAACCCTTTTTCGTGCGCGATGCGGATGAACTTGATCGAGAGCGGGTCCATGCCCATCAGCTTGGCTGCGACGGCATCGATCGCGACTTGGTCCGCGCTCGCCAGCAGCACGTTCTTGACGTACGGAATCATGCAGCGCGGCCCCGGCCCGTCGCCGGCGAAGGTCCCGTCCATCACCGCGAAGACGCCGCGATGGATCTTGTTCTGGATCATCAGCAGGTCGACCAGCGTCTCGTGGATGACCGGGTGCGTCCAGTGCCGCTTTTCGTTGAGCAGCCCGCCGAAGGCGTTTTTCATCGCGCCGGTCGTCGTCGTGAAGATGTGCGTCTTGACCGTCGGCAGGTGGATGATGTTCTCGCCGATAAACCGCCGGGGAATGTGAAAGCCCTTCGGGTAGACGTCATTTAGGCAAAGGAAACGGTCCGCCAGGTCGCCGACGGCGTCACGGATGTGGATCCAGTCCTCGCCTTCGTAGAGGTGGATGTTCCGCAGGCCATGCGCCTCGACGACGTCGATCTGTTTGTTCTCGCGCTCGCCGAAGTGTGCGTCGATGACCACGGTGCGGTTGTGGCAGGCATGGATCAGGTCGGGGTCGTAGCCGTCGGTCTTCATCGCCCGGATAACGCCTTCGAGCTGCCAGGGCGTGGTCGAGCTGGCGGGGAAGAAGAAGTGCCAGGAGATATTGATTTTCAGCGCCGTATCGGCGTCCTTGGCGACGACGTCTTGATAACCGGCGAGGTTTAGAACTTCGTGATAGTCTTTCAGCACCGTCGCGGGGCGGGTTCGCAGGACGGCGACGGTCGATTTCGGCATGGACTCAGCTCCGTTCGGCGGGGCGTCGCGCGGCGGCGCGGCCCGCACTATCTCTAACGACCGCATGGGCTCTTGGGTTCGCGGTCGTATGCCTATTTATATGCGATTTCGATATCCGTCGCGAATGCCCCGCGAAAGCGACGGCCGAGGCGGACGCCATTCGCAAGACTGATAATTGGTACGTTCTAGTACCCCTGCGGGACGCTTCGTCAAAGAACGCGGGGAATCTAGAAATACCTTGATTGAGCCACCGGAACCGGTTACGATCAGTAAAGTTGAACGGGGTAATCATTGGGTCCGAAGGAACGGAAGCACCGCACTTGGGTGGATCGCCGCCGAACGGAGTCGCCGAGCGTACTTCTGACGAGAACGGCGGAGTGACGGGATAATGCGAATGACGAGGGGTCTTGTTGCACTGGCGCTTACGATGACCGTGTGCGGGCATTCGCTCGCGGATATGTCATCATTCGGCTTCACGCAGGGCGACCTGTCCGCCCGGGCCGAATTCGTCGCGACCGGCGATACGCTGGTCGTCACGCTTTTCAACACGTCCGGCGTTGACGTGCGCAACCCGGGCATGGTGCTCACTGGATTGTTCTTCGACATCACCGGCTACACGGGCAGCGGCCTCACGAGAGTGAAGGCCATGCTGACCGACATCACTGGTACGCCGGTCATCTTCACGGTCAACCCGCACACCGGGCTGCCCAACACGAGGACGCCGCAGGGCTACAACAACTTCTTGTTCGGCCCCGGCGACATCGGCTCGGAGTCCGGCTACAGGTTCGGTGCGTCGTCGGTCGTCGCCGGCACCGGCGATCACTCGCTCGGTCAAATCGGTATGGATGATTGGCTGGGCACACCGACGCGTTTCGACCCGGACGACTCCCACGACCTTCAGTCCCCGATTTCACTGAACGGCATCGAGTATGGGATCGTGAACTCGACCTACACGGGCGGCGGCAACGCCCCGATTGACGGCCCGTACGCGTTGATCGTGACCAGCGTCGAGTACACCTTCACGGGCTTTTCCGGTTTCAGCGCGAGCAACATCACCAACGTCAGTTACAATTACGGCACGACCTTCAATCCCATTCCGGCCCCCGGCGCCGCCGGACTGGGCGTCATCGGTCTCACACTCATGGCGGGTTTGCGACGGCGTCTCTAGCGCGCGAAGCGGTCCTGCCAGCAACGGTCATTCAGCCGCCGACACTTCGGCGGCTTTTTTTTTGGCCCCATTTCACAAGGTGAACCGACACCGCCCGCCGGCATTTCCCATGTCGATCGCAGGAGGGTTTTGGGGACACGCTCGCCGCGACAAGACCGAACTCCGTTCGCTGCCGGCCGGCGGACCGGCTTCCATTCGCTCGGAACTTGCGGTAAGAATCGGCCTCGGGGCCCGACGGAGGTGGTTGGCGTGCCGATCCCGACACCGTTTCACTCGCGCACGGCCGCGCTGTGTACGAGCATGCGATGGAAGGATTGGGCGGGGTATCACGCGGTATGCGCGTACGACTCCTACCACGAGCGCGAGTACTTCGCGATCCGCCACGCGGCCGGCCTGATCGACGTGACGCCGCTGCACAAGTACGAGGTGTGCGGCCGGGATGCGGCGGCGTTCCTGGCGCGCCTGATGGTCCGCGACGTTTCGAAGCTGCCGGCGGGGCGCGTCGCCTACCTGTGCTGGTGTGACGAGCACGGCAAGATCATCGACGATGGGACGGTTTCGCGGTTCGATGACGCGCGGTTTCGGGTGACTTCGACCGAGCCGGCGCTGGCGTGGCTCTTGCGCCACGCGGACGGGTACGAGCTGACGATCGAAGACAGCTCTGCGACGATCGCCGCGCTGGCGCTGCAAGGTCCCAACGCGCGCCACATCCTGCAAGAGATCAGCGACGGCGAGATCGGTTCGCTGCGCTGGTTCGGCACGACGGAAGCGAGAATCCGCGGCGGGCGCACGGGGCGGATGCGCATCAAAGCGAGAATCTCGCGGACCGGCTACACCGGCGACCTGGGCTATGAAATCTGGGTCGACAACAAACGCGCCACCGCCCTATGGGACGCGCTGCTGGCGGCGGGCAAGCGATACGGCCTGCAACCGGCCGGCCTCGACGCTTTGGACATGACCCGGATCGAAGCCGGCTTCATTCTTAACGGCGTCGACTACTTTCCCGCCCAACGCTGCCTGATCGAGTCGCGCAAGTCCAGCCCCTACGAGCTCGGCCTCGGCTGGACGGTCAACCTCGACCGCGAGCCGTTCAATGGGCAGGCCGCGTTGCGCGCCGAGCGACAGCGCGGCAGCGCGTGGGCACTGGTCGGGCTGGAATACGACTGGGATGAGCTCGAAGCGCTCTACGCCGAGCATGGACTGCCGGCGGAGATTTGCAGCAGCGCCTGGCGCCGCGCCGTCCCCGTCTACGAACCCACCGCCGACACGCAGGTCGGCTATGCAACCAGCGGGACCTGGTCGCCTTTGATCAAGAAGAACATCGCACTCGCGAGCGTTCACGCGCGCTTTGGACAAATCGGGACGCGGCTCGAGATCGAAACCACCGTCGAATTCGTCCGCCGTCGCGTGACCGCCACCGTTGTCCGCAAGCCGTTCTTCGACCCGGAAAGGAAAAGGGCGTAAGTGGCCAAGACCTACGACGCGATCGTGGTGGGCGGCGGGCACAACGGGCTGATCTGCGCCGCGTACCTGGCACGCGCCGGCCGCGACGTGCTCGTGCTCGAGCGCCGCGACGTGCTCGGCGGGGCCGCCGTGAGCGAAGAGCTGCACCCCGGATTCACGTTCTCGGTCTGCTCGTACGTCGTCAGCCTTCTGCGGCCGCGCATCATTCGCGAGCTCGAGCTGCCGCGGCGCGGCCTCGAGCTGATCCCGCTCGAGTGCTCCTTCCTGCCGCTGCCGGACGGCGATTCGCTCTGCCGCTGGTCGGACCCGCACGAGACCCGCCGCGAGATCGCCCGCTTCAGCGCCCGGGACGCGGAGGTCTACCCCGAGTTCGGCATCGCGATGACGAAGCTGGGCCGCTTCGCCAAGCGGATCATCGATTCGCCCCCGCCGAACCCGGCCTCGCTCCATCCCAAGGACGTGTGGCAACTGCTGCGGCTCGGCGAGCAATTCGGCAAGCTCGGGCCGGACCTGATGCACCTGAACACCAAGCTGATGACGATGAGCGCGGTCGATTTCCTCGACATGTGGTTCGAGTCGGACGTGCTCAAGGCACCGATGTCGGCCAGCGGCATCATCGGCACGATGCTGGGTGTGCGCTCGCCGGGGACGGCGTACGTTTTGTTGCACCACTACATGGGCGAGATCGACGGGGCGTTTCGCTCGTGGGGCTTTGCCAAAGGCGGCACCGGCGGCCTGAGCCGTCACGCCAAACTTCTCCTCCAAAGCCGATACCAGCTCGGCAAGTTCGAGCACCGTCAGCTTTTCGATCTCTTCAATAATGTTATCAACCGCCATCTCGGGTTCCTCCATCGGGCGAGTGTGAATGATGTCCTGGAGTGAGGATCACAAAAGCGGGGTGACGATTACTCGGCACCCTTGTTCTTCTTATCAGCAATCGCCTGAATCGTCCCGACCAGGCTTTGCAGAATTCCGGAGAGGCAGACCCGGTTCCCACTTTCATTGGCTGGCTCTGTGATGGACAGAGCAAAGAGGTGTTTGAATATCTCCGCAGGCTTAAATCACAAGGGTACTCAAGTAAAGAATTTCTCACACAAGTTGTGTGTGCGCTTGATGAAATGTACCGACATCGCCGTGAAGGCGGAGGGCAATGTGACACCTATACGCTGCTGAAGACTGCGCATTTGGATAACAAAGACATTGAGCTGACCCTTGAGCTTTTGGCAGCCGGCATTGATCACAGCTATGAGGAGTCTCATACCGGCGTCAAAATGGCATGTATCCGGGCACTTGATCATACAGCCAAGAAGAACACTACTTCTTCATCCCGCGCTTAAAGAACTCAAAAAAGTTTACCCTGTTAGTAGAAAATAGCATTGTGCCTTTCAGGCACGTCTCGCTTTTGGCGAGACAATGCTATTTTTCACTACGGGGTTTATAATTCTTTTAATTTTATCTCATCAAAATTTTATCACGTTTTGTTATCCTGTTGAAACACTTTGACTGAAAAGAGATACAGAAGGTGTAGAAAAACAATTGAATAAGAATATTTTGCGCAGTTAAATCTATCTATTCAAAACAATAGAGTTGTTTCGAATAGTTTATTAGGTTTAACTGTGTTTTGTTGATGTAGAGTGACAAAAAGAAAATTATTCTCTGTTTATATTGGACCAGGTCTGCGCAAAGCCTTGAACTTGGAACCGAAAGGTTCTCGGCTCACGGTCAGATAGAGCCTGGTCCGATATGAGCAGAGAATGCTCCCTGTTTGTCTAAGAGCGAAGCGATTAGATACAAACAGCAGTCCCGCTTGCGGGGCAACTGGTTCCACTTTTGGCTCACGATGTCCACCCGCCAAAATACCGCTCAACTGGGCGGTGTTTTGTGTGCATCATACACCAATACTTG
>JADFRH010000171.1:2463-5384 GCA_022561415.1 Planctomycetota bacterium | reverse complement strand
GCTGCAGCGTTCGGAAGATCGCAGCCGCGCGAAGCGGATCAACCCTGGCAATCGCCGGAAGCATCGTGCGAAAAGGCTCGATCGCCATGAGCGATGACGATGAACGCCTCGGCAGAATAGCGAACTCATCGTCTCCTTTCGAGCCCATGAAAATGTCGAAAATGCTCGCCGGTTCCGGGATCACGCGTACCTCATACTCGCCCAGTCCGACCTGCTTCGCGGCGAACTTGATCGCATCTTCCAGCCCACCGATTCGATCCACGAGCCCGAGTTCGATTGCCTGTCGGGCGGTAAAGACCCGTCCACCGGCGATTTCGTCAATCGGCTTGGTAAGGCGATCGCCCCGGGCGGCGACGACATGTCCCTTGAAGATCTCGTACACGGCGTTCATATAACCCTTGAACTTCGCCCGTTCCGCGTCGGTGAATCCCTTAGCAGAACTAAGCATGCCGGCCATCTCACCGCGCTGAACGGCGTGCCAGTTGATACCCACTTTGTCCCACATCCCGGTGGTTACGAGCTTCCCGCCGAGCACCCCGATCGACGCGGTGATCGTCGAACTGTCGGCGAAGATCGTTTCGGATGCACACGTGACGTAGTAGCCGCCGCTGCCGGCCACATTACCCATGGAAACGACGATGGGCTTCTTCGCCGCGACGCCCTTGGCGGCGTTCAGGATGATTTCTGACGCCAGTGCTGAGCCGCCGGGCGAATCCACGCGCAGCACGACGGCCTTGACCGTGTCGTCTCCGGCGGCCTTGTCCAGCGCCTTGCGGATGGTCGTGCTGAACGCACCGGGTGTCGTGCCGAACGGGCTCGACTCCGCCGATCCGGTCACGATGGCCCCTTCGACGTAAACAATCGCCACGCTCGGCTCGGTGTAGACCTTCGGGGTCGGGTTAAACAGCTTCATCAGGAACTCGAACGCAGCGAAGATGTTGTCGTCGGGGATGTCGAATGGATCTTTCTTGCCGTAGTCGGTCACGAATTCGACATCCTCGCCGTGTACGCGCTTGATGTCCGCGATGAACTCCTGCCGGTGTTTGACCGAATCGATGAGCCCGGCCTCGAGCGCTTCTTTCGCGCTGTAGGGTCCGTTGTCGATCACAGAGCGGACTTTCACGGGCGACATGCCACGGCTCTCGGCGATCAGTTTGACAAGATCCTCGTAGATCGCGTCGACCAGCCACTTGGTCATCTCTTTCGACTCGTCCGAGGGTCCGGTGCGCGTGATGGACTCGGCGCCGGTCTTGAAATCACCGCAGTGCTCGAAGTCGGGCACGCAGCCGAGCTTGTCGAGCGCGCCGCGAAGATAGGGCGTCTCGCCGTAGAGCCCGATTAACCAGAGGTCGCCGGTGGGAACCATGCTGAGATGCGAAGCGCCGGTCGCGAGCGCGTACCTGCCGGTCGACAGCGAGTCGGCGTGTACGTAGACCTCTTTGTCGACGGCCGCGAACTTACCCAGCGATTCGTGGATCTCCTGAAGTTGTGCGAAACCCAGTGCGGCCGATTGCAAATCCACGACGACCGCCACAACATCGTTGTCACGGCGGGCCTGTTTGAACCGTTCCAGCAGCTCCTTGAGCGAGAGTGGCGGCTCGCTGCCGAACAAAGGCGGCATGCGCGTCGGCGTCTCTGCGAGCGCACCTTTGATCTTGAAGTACGCGATCTGCTTGGTCGGGGCGGTTTCGCCCTTGGCGAACTTGCGAAACGCATCGAACTGTGCGGAAGCGCCCGCCACCGGAGTCAGCCAAATGATCGACGCCAGGATAAGGCAAAGTTTGTGTTTCGTTTTCACGGTGCGGTCTCCAGTGGGACACGAAGAACATTGACGCTATAGAATAGGCTATCTTTCCGATCGGCCGTAGGGAAGCACAAACCGAACGCCCCTACAACTACGTACAAGACGTAAGGATCGGTCAGCCCTTCTGTCCGTCAGGAGCCCCGGTTCGACACGCGAGCCGCCCGTTTCGCGGCACCCACCACAGCAGCGTGGCGAGCCCGCCGACGAAGACGGTCACGCCCAGCCACTGCTTCCACGCCGTGGGATGCAGATACACGTCGCTTCCGACGCGCACAAGAACGAGCCCGCCCACAAGGGCGGCCAGGCCCACGACAGCCGGGGCAACCCGGCCGTCACGTTGTAACAGCAATAGCCATAGCGCGGCGATGATGACCAGCTCTCGACCCAGCGGAAACACACCCACGCCGTACGCCATCGCACGCGGAATCTCCGAAAGGGCATCCCATTGAACCCGCAAGCCTTTCTTCGTGGCGACGACGACTTTATTCTTCCCCGGACCCATCGTCTCGCCTTTGTCCGTCTTGACCCAGACGTGCGCGAAGTCAGTCACGATCTGGGTCTCGAAACCGAAATGGCGAAGAAGGGACGCGGCCACCACCGCCCGCCCGTCGCAGTCCTCCCGGCCCATCTCGATCACCTCGGTCACCGTCGGCAGGTAGTCGGCCGTGCCCCAGGTATTCCAATCCCAATCGTAGGGAAGCTTTTCGTAGACAAACCGTTCGACCTGCCGCAAGGCGTCGGCCGGAGAAAGATCGTCGGTCATGCGTGGACGCAGCTCCTCGACCAGCGGCTGGAGGACGACCGCGTCGGGCTCGATCAGCGCGTTCGGGTCGCGCCAGTGGTTTATGTGAGCAACGAGTCGCCCCGGATTGGGAAAACAAACCAGCAGAACGGTCAGGCCGAACACGGTCCACTTGGCGGGAAGCCGAGCGTACCACACCAGCTCGTTGAGTATCAACAGCCTTTGCATCATTCCGCCGCGCGTAGGCACAATCGCCACAAGCCTGTCTCCGTGTTCATCGGCTCACTCTGGCGGCGATCATGGTATACTCCGGAGAGAGAATTACGAGTTACGAAGTACGAGTTACGGCTGACGGGCGCGTAATTCGTAATTGGT
>JADFRH010000171.1:0-2453 GCA_022561415.1 Planctomycetota bacterium | reverse complement strand
TCTTGAGTTGGTTGCATAGTTCACGTCCGTTGTTGCCGTGACTTCATGGTTCGACAAGCTAATGACTCTGTATGCTCACCGTGTGAGTGAAAATTGTAATACATAAATTATTCCCCAATTGGTAATTCGTAATTGGTAATTCCCATGTACGGCGGACCCTGGCACGAATTCATGACCCTGCTCGTAACATCTATCCTGCCCGCGAACCTCTCCGAGTTGTCGGCCAATGCCGAGCGCGCCTGGGCGGGACGAACCGATGCGATTGAAGTGCGGATCGACCGCTTTGCTGACGACTTCGGAGAGCTCGCGGCCTACCTCCGGGTCCATCAGGACAAGACCTGGATCGTGACTTGCAGAAGCACGAAAGAAGGCGGTCAGTCGCCGGACCGCGCCGGCAAGCGTGCTGCGAAGCTGTCGAAATCCGTGGGCGACTCAGGTGTGTTCGTGGATTTCGAGTTTGCAGACTGGGTCGATTCAGACGAGGCACGCACAGAACTCCTCGGCGCGTTGGCGAATTCAACCGGCGATGCGGCCCGCCTCATTCTCTCGGCCCATGATTTCGGTAACGATTCGACAGGCAAAATGGCGTTGCCGGCGAAGCTGCCGGATATGCTCGCGGTTTCGGAAACGGCATGTGCAAAAATCGCATACAAAGTCGACCACATTGCGGATTCCTTCGCGGCGCTCGACGCCATCCGTGAGGGCGGACAGCGCGTCAGCGCCATGGCCATGGGTGAAGCGGGGCTGTGGACGCGCGTGCTTGCCGGAAAGCTCGGCGCGTTCGCCACCTATTGTGCCCTCGACGCGGAGTCCGCGACCGCGCCGGGGCAGCTCACGCTCGAGGAGATGGTCAATCGCTATCGCTGGCACGACCTGACCGAAGCCACGCGCGTCTTCGGCGTGATCGGTGACCCGGTCGGTCACTCGATGGGGCCGCTGCTGTTCAATCGCTGGTTCGCAGAGGCTGGTATCGACGCCGTATACTTGCCGCTGCTCGTGGGTCGCAGTGACGACGGACTCCGTCGGTTCCTGGACGGCTGCATGAAGCGCCCGTGGCTCGACCTCGGCGGTCTGAGCGTCACCATCCCGCACAAGACGGCGGCCCTCGAATGGATCGGCGACGGGGCGGATGCCATGGCGACCGGAATCGGGGCCATCAACACGCTCTGTTTCGATCGAGAGACCGTCACCGGCTGCAACACCGACAGCTATGCGGCCGTCGCTTCGCTTGTTGACGCCTTGGGATGCGATCGTAGCGACCTGTCGGGCGTGACCGTCGATATCCTGGGCGCGGGCGGAGCGGCACGTGCCATCATGCACGGCCTGGACGAACTCGGCTGCGCGATGACGGTGTTCGGACGAAGCGAGGCAAAGACAAGCGCACTCGCCGAGGCGCATCAGGCCAAGGCGAAAGCCTGGCAGGAGCGTGCCCAGCGAAGCGGAGACATTCTCATCAACTGCACCAACCTGGGCATGTGGCCCAATCTCGACGAGTCGCCGATGTCGCCCGACCAGCCCCGGCGCGCCGGGGGCTCTGCCAGATCATTGCACGGATGTCGGCTCGTCTTCGATCTGGTCTACCATCCGCTCGAAACGAAGCTCCTTCGTGACGCCAAGGCAGCAGGCGCCAACGTGCTCACCGGCCTGGACATGTTCATTCGACAGGCGTCGATGCAATTCGAGCTGTGGACCGGAAAGCAACCCGATCGGGAGCTCGGCCGCGAGCTGATCACGCACCCCGGCGCGCCGGGGCTTGCAGGTGAGATCCAGAAGCGATCGGAGTCTCGCCAATGAGCGGCAAGCCGGCCGGGTCTCGACGGAGAACGATTGCCCTCATCGGTCTTCGCGGCAGCGGCAAGACGGCCGTCGGCCGCATTCTGGCCGACCTACTCCACGGCCAGTGCATCGACGTTGACGAGGTGATTCAGCGAGAGTTGAAGCTGTCGATCCGCGAGATTTTCGAGCGCGAAGGCGAGAGGGGTTTTCGACGGCGCGAACGCGAAGTCATCGCCAAAATTGCGTCGTCGCCCCCGGCCGTCGTGAGCGTGGGTGGGGGGGCCGTGCTCGACGAGGCGAACGCTGAGGTGTTGGCAAAGATGGCGACCGTGGTCTGGCTGACGGCTCCGGCGCAGGTTCTCTGGGAAAGGATTTCAACGGACCCGAAGACCGCAGGCTCGCGTCCCTCTCTGACCGACCTGAGCGGCGTGGCCGAGCTCGAACAACTGGCGACGCAGCGTCGCACGAGCTACGAAAGGGCGGCGGATTTGGTAATCGAGACGGAGGGACTCTCTCCGTCCCAAGTCGCCCAGGCGATTCTCGACGTTGTGACGTCTTGATGGGTGACCTTTCCCCCTCAACCTGATCCAGATGTTGGCTTAGAATCCGGCATTGGATCCTGGAGGAAAGGCGATGAACAGGAAGCGATTTAAGGCGGAAGAGATCGTGAACAAGCT
>JADFRH010000170.1 GCA_022561415.1 Planctomycetota bacterium | reverse complement strand
AAGACCATTACCGCGATCGTCACCGGAGCACTGGACCTGGTCATGCTTCACCCTCCCCCGTACGGTCCTCAGTCCGAAGCCGCAGGGCAAAAGACGCTCATCTGAAACGAGGCTCCAAGAGCCTCCTCCGCTGGGATTGTAGCCTATCAAATCCGTTATCGGAACGCAACCCGATCCGGCGTTGCGCAGCCGGGCTAGAAGGTTTCAAACGCCGCTCGACCCACGAGCGCTCAGGTGCCATAGTATTGGTCCAAGACCGCTTTCCTGTGCGTAAGGGGGGGCTGCTCGCCGGATTTCCGTCGACCCGTTATGCTCCCCACCGGTTCGCGCAAGAACGTCGAGAGCAAGGGATGTCGAAGGTGAAGTCGATTGCGGTGGTCGGGGCGGGGACGATGGGGACCGGGATCGCGCAGCTCGCAGCGACGAACGGGTGCTCGGTTGATCTGATCGATGTCAACGGCGACGTGCTCGCCCGCTCGCTCGAAGACATAAGGAAGCGGCTCGACCGCTCGGTCGAAAAGAAACGGATCACGGCCGAAGAGCGGGACGCGATCTTTGGACGCATCACGCCTCACCATTCGTTTGGGAATCTCGGCACGGTCGAACTGGCGATCGAAGCGGTCGTCGAGGATTTGGACATCAAGCACAAGGTGTTCGCGTCGCTTGCGAAGGAGACGGTTGCATCGGCCGTTCTGGCGACCAACACGTCGTCGCTGTCCATCGGAAAGATTGCCGAGGCCGTCGACGATCCATCGCGGGTGGTCGGCATGCACTTCTTCAACCCGGCGCCGATCATGCCGCTGGTCGAGGTGATCGCCGGCGAGCACAGCGCGGACGCAAGCGTGGAACTGGCGTTCGAGGCGGCGCGCGGCTGGGGGAAAGTTCCCGTTCGCGTAAAGGACACACCGGGGTTCATCGTCAATCGCGTGGCGCGAGGGTTTTATCTCGAGGCGCTGCGACTACTGGGAGAGGGCGTGGCCGGCGTTGATGAGATCGACGCGGTGATGCGGACCCACGCGGGTTTCAGAATGGGACCGTTCGAGCTGATGGACCTGATCGGCGTTGATGTGAACCTGGCCGTTAGCGGTTCGGTGTGGGAGCAGTTCGACAAGCACGCGCGATTCATGCCGCACCCGATTCAGAAAGAGCTTGTCGATGCCGGGCGCCTGGGTCGAAAGACCGGTCGGGGGTTCTACGGGCATGACGGCGAGACGCCCATTCCGGCCTACCCCGTTGATCGGCGGAGTTTCGAGCTTTCGCCGCTGCTTGCGGATGCGGCCGTAGCGTTTTGCACCAAAGCCGGAGCGGTGGATGCGAATCACACGGAGCGTTACATTTTATGCCGCATACTCGGGGCGATCATCAACGAGGCCGGCTCGGCGCTTTCCACCGGTGTCGCCGGCTCTGACGACATCGACACGGCCATGATGAAAGGGACAAACTATCCCAAGGGTCCGCTGGCGTGGGCGGATGAGATCGGACACCGCACGGTTCGCGGCCTGCTCAAGTTGCTCAACGACGGCGTGGACGACAACCGGTACGAGCCGTCGGCGCTGTTTGCCAAGGCGGAGTGAGAAAAACAAAGGGACGAAGGGACTTAGGGACACAGGGACGTAGGAACCTACCGTGATGCGTAGAGCTGTGGTGATCGATGCGGTGCGGACGCCGGTGGGGCGGTACGGCGGTGCGCTGAGCGCCGTGCGGCCGGACGATCTGGCGGCGCTAGTGATTCGTAAGCTGATCGAGCGGACCGGAATCGATCCGGCGCTCGTGGACGACGTCTATTTCGGAGCGGCCAATCAGGCGGGGGAGGACAATCGCAACGTCGCGCGGATGGCCGGGCTGTTGGCGGGTTTGCCCGAATCCGTGCCAGGCTCGACGGTCAACCGGCTCTGCGCGTCGAGCCTTGACGCGATCAACATCGCCGCGCGGATGATCGAGGCGAATCACGGCGACGTGATGATCGCCGGCGGTGTCGAGAGCATGTCGCGGGCGCCGTTCGTGCTGGCCAAGGGGACGACGGCCTTTAGTCGGGCGGCGGTTATTCACGACACGACGATCGGCTGGCGATTTACCAACCCGAAGCTGGCCGAGATGCACCAGCCGTTTCCCATGGGCGAAACGGCCGAGAACGTCGCGAAGAAATACAAGCTCACGCGCAGCGAACAGGATCAGTTCGCTCTCGATTCGCAAATGAAGTGCCAGGCCGCAGTGGAGGCAGGCCGGTTCGCCGATGAGATCGTGCCGGTCGAGATTCCGCAACGCAAGGGCGATCCGGTTGTGGTGGATCGCGACGAGCACCCGCGACCGGACACGACCCTCGAAAAACTCACCAGCCTCAGACCCGCCTTCGCCAAAGACGGTACGGTGACGGCCGGAAACTCGTCGGGGATCAATGACGGCGCCGCATCGCTGCTATTGATGGAGGAGGGCAAGGCCAAGGAACTCGGGCTGACGCCGCTGGCGACGGTCGGTTGCTCCGCCACGGCCGGCGTCGATCCGGCGTATATGGGTTTGGGGCCTATTCCCGCCGTGCGCAAGGCGCTGTCGCGCGCCGGTCTTTCCATCAAGGACATCGACCTGATCGAACTGAACGAAGCGTTCGCGGCCCAATCGATTCCGTGTATCCGCGAATTGGAACTCGATGCGTCGATCGTCAACGTCAACGGCGGCGCGATCGCGCTGGGTCATCCGCTCGGTTGCAGCGGCGCCCGTATCGTCACGACGCTTCTACACGAGATGAAACGCCGCGGCGTCAATCGAGGGTTGGCCACGATGTGCGTTGGCGTAGGGCAGGGCGTCGCGACGATATTTGAACGGGTGGACTGACGATCAGGCCCTGCGCTGCGGAACCCGGTTCCTTGGGACGTGGCGCGAGGCGCCGAACTTCGACGAATGCGTCAAGTATGCGTACAATTTGACCGGCAATGTTTCGGGCCGATGCTCTGAGTGCGGCTGGAAGCTGACCCGACGCTATCGGGCCCACCGGCGGAAGATGGATCAAGCCGGGCCGGGGCGGCAACTGAACGATACGAGAAGCGGCAGCCTTGAGAGGCCGCCGTTGAAATAGCATCTGCCCATGGAAATAACGGCTCATTGGTGCACAGAAGCTTCACAGTTCTACTCGTCGTCGGCTTGCTGATGCTTGTCGCAAGCCTGTTCGTGTGGCGCCTCAACGATCGCGTTCACGAAGCCCGGCTTGACGTCGCCACCACGGCCTACGTTATGCGCGCCGACGTCTTGGACGCTTTAAGTGTTGGTGGATTCATGTGCGTGGCTTCGGCCATCATCGCATTGGTCCAGCTCAGACGCGCGAGTGGAAGGCTCGCCAAGGCGAAAGCATCGCTCCTGGCGGTCCCAGGCCTCGTCTTCGCGGTCGCCTGCTTTGCGAAGCTGATTGTTGTGCTTCCGTACATTCTCACGGCCTACCATACCGCGCCCGGATTTCAAACCGTGTCGATCACCGTCCGAAACTACAATTCATACACGGGCATTGCCCAGGCGATCGGAGCGACCGTGTTCATCTTCTTTGTCTGGCCGAGTGCTGCCTTTGTCTATCGGAATCGCCGTGCGGCGGCGCTATGACTGCCGAACTCGTGACGGCCTGATTCGTAGCATTCGATAATCAGTCGTTTCGCCGGTACGATCCGCCCCCAGCCGATGACGCAAACCGAACCGAACTCAATTCGCACCGAACGCTCGATCCTCTGCGCCATTCTCTTGCTCTTCGCTACCATCTCGATCGTCGGCATCACGTGGGGGTTGCCGAGTCGCACGATTGATAAGTATCTCTTTGGCGGCGGTGAGCCGTGGTCGGGCGAGAAAATCCATCGGCTGGCCGGGGCGGGTGAAAAGTTTTCGCCCGCACGGGGGGCCGACGTCGACGTCGATCCGCTGACACACGAGGGCAGCCCGCGCCAGCCGATTCTTCTGACGGGCAGCGAAGCGGACGTCGCCAAGATCTACCTGCGGTATCGCCTCTACACCTATCAGCCCGACGAAATGATCACGATGATGGCGCTGGCGGGAATGAGCCCGCGCGAGCTTCGGCTCGATCCGAGACTCTATCAGTACGGCGGGCTGTTTATCTACCCGGTCGGCGCGTTGATCGGGGCGGCCGGCGCTGTCGGGCTGATCGATGTGCGCAGCGACGTCGTCTACTACCTCGACAACCCGGACGAGTTCGGCAGGTTCTACGTCGTCGCCCGGGCCTACTCGGCCGTGTGGGGTCTGATTGGCTTAGTCATCGTGTTCGCGATTGCCCGGCGACTCGGCGGCTCGCGCGCCGGACTGCTGGCCGCGTTGCTCTTTACGCTGATGCCGGTGGTGGTGTGCCTGGCCCACGAGGGCAAGCCGCATTTGCCGGGGGCGGTGCTGATGCTGCTGGCCGTGCTGTTCGCGATGCGGCACTTGGCTCACCGGCTGGAAGCCGATGCCACACAAAACGCCGGCGTCGCGCAGGAAGCGCGAACGAGTCGCAACTGGTGGCTGATGTGCGTCTGCTGCGGGGCGGCGGTGGGGATGGTGCTGTCGTCGGCGCCGATCTTCATTCTGATCCCGCTCGTTGCGTGGCTTGAGGCTGGTGGTACTGCGTCGGGGGTCGGGCGATTCGTTTCGCGGACTTCACTCGGCATCGCCGCTGCGATGGGGGTCTATCTCGCCACCAACCCCTACGTGGCGATCAACGCCTTTGCCAATCGCGAGGTGCTGGCCAGTAACTTCGGCAACTCGTTTGCGATGTATGAGATCGCCCGAATTGGGGAGGGTTTCGTTCGCGTGTTGGAGCTGACCATCGAGGGCGCGACGCTGCCGATGGTCGTGCTCGGTGCGATCGCATTGGTGGTGGCCCTTGGTCGAAAAAATGCACGCATCGTTCCGATTGCCGTTCCGACCCTGATGCTGTTCGTTCAGTTCGTCCTCATCGGGGCGGACAAGCCGGCCGAGTATGGTCGGTTCGGCGTGTTCGCCAACACGGCTCTCGCGATCGGCGCGGCGTGCGTGCTGACGCGTCGTTGGACGCGCCACGGCGCGATCGTGAATTGGATTCCCGCGGGGCTTGTGGCGATCTGGATCGGATTCCTTGGGGCTGCGTACCTGCGCGGGTTTCACGTTGACGCGACGGGCTCCGGTTCGCGGGTCAGTCTGGCGGAGGCCGTTCGGTCCGATCCGGAATACGCTGAGTTTCGACGCGAACCGGTGCTCGGTGTTGGGGCCGAGCCGGCTCCGTATTGCGTTCCACCGGTCAACTTCTCCAAGGTGGAGGTTCTGCTCGTCGGCGATCTCATTGCGGCCATGGAAGGTGTCGACCGAGTGCGATTGGCTATGCAGGCAGTCGATCGTCGCGAGATGGGCAGCGGCGTAGCGCTGCTGGATAGTCGTAAAGGACGCGTCACAAA